>JBBQIE010000392.1:0-3431 GCA_038324625.1 Anaerolineae bacterium
GTTGGCCCACCCCTCCCTCCGACTAAACTGAGACGGCCTCCGGCATTAGAAGCCCGTTCCAGTTATTCGCTGGCGCTTGACAGGGGCCGACCTCGGGTGCATAAGCGGCCCAGCACAGGCCTCAACCCTAGCCCATACGGAGGAATCATGTCTGACAAGATCCGCGTCGGTTTCATCGGCGCCGGCAATATCGCCGCCGGCCACGCCCTGCGCCTGCAACAGAGCGGCCTGGCCGAGATCGTGGCTCTAGCCGACCCCAGCCCGGCCAGTATCGAGCGCCTGAAGGAGCGGTGCCCGGAGCTGGCGGACACTCCGGTGTTCTCCGACTACCGGGAGATGCTGGAGAAGGCGCCCCTGGACGCGGTGGAGATCCATTCCCCCCACTGCTTCCACCCCCGCCAGATTCTGGACTCGCTCGATGCCGGCAAGCACGTCCTCTGCGAGAAGCCCCTCACCTCCAGCGTCCCCGAGGCCCACGAGGTCATCGCCAAGCGGGACGCCACCGGCAAGGTCCTCATGATCTCCTACCAGCGTCACTTCGTCCCCGCCTATCGCCACATGCGGGAGCAGGCCCTGAGCGGGAATCTGGGGGACATCTGCACCGTGGCCCTGCTCCTCACCCAGGGCTGGCTGCGGAACAGCGCCGGCACCTGGCGCCAGGACCCCAAGCTATCCTGCGGCGGCCAATTGAACGACTCCGGCAGCCACGTGGTGGACATGATGCTCTGGTGCAGCGGCCTGCGGGCACGGGAGGTCTACGCCCAGATGAACAAGTTCCACCTCGACGTGGACGTGGACAGCGCCACCACCGTCCGTTTCGAGAGTGGGGCCATCGGCAACGTCACGGTGCTGGGGAGCACCCCCGGATACTGGGAGATGTTCGGCATCTACGGTACCGAGGGCAGCGTCATGTACGACAACGTCGGCGGCCTGCAGCAGCACCTAGTGGGCGGTCAGCCGGAGAAGCTGGACCTGGGCGAGCCCACCAATAATCCCGACCTCAACTTCCTGCGGGCCATCCGCGGCGAAGAAGAGGTGGAGGTCCCGGCCGAGTGCGGCCTGAGGGTCATTGAGCTGACTGAGGCGGCCTGGAGGTCGGCGGAGCTGGACCAGCCGGTCCGGGTAGCGGAGTTGTAGGGCTTCGGCCGCACGGGAAACGTCTGGATCGCGAAGGACACGAAAGGGGGAGAGCGCGGGGGCCCTCCCCCTTTCGCCGACACAGACCTGGGGTAAGGGCCGTGCCCCCGTGCCGGCTCCCGGTGACCTCTAGGGCATCCAGTCCATGTCCGGGTCCAGGGGGTAGACGGGGCGCTGCACCCGCTCGAAGCTCATCTGGGTGACGTCGCAGTTGGTGGCGCCGGGGCTGAGGGCGAGGATGGCCCGGGGGGCGATGGCCTGGAAGAGCGGCTCCAGGTAGCCCCGCTTGATGACTACGATCTTGTAGGCCAAAGGCTCCATGCCCACCGCCCGCATCTGCTCCGGGTCGTGGATGCTGACTCGCTCCTCGGAGAGCAGGATCTCCACTCCGTCAGCGCTGAGCACCGCCAGCCGGCCCATCTCCTCCCGGTTCTCCGGCTGCCGCACTCCCTCGCGATGCCAGGTGCCGGAGGACAGCACCCGCACCGTCCCCCCCACCCGGACCGGCCAGCCATGCTCGGTGTCCATCTTCCCCCCGATGGGCAGGGTCACCTTGGCGCCTACGCCGGCCTGCACGCAAGCCTCTAGGGACTCGGCGTCCCAGATGGCGACCACGGCGGCGTTCTCCACCTTCTTGGCCAGCAGCCGCTCGATCATGAAGACCACGTCGGTGGTGCCCCCGGCGCCCGGGTTGTCCCCGGAGTCGGACAGGAACACGGTGGGCTCGGGGGCGGCCAGGGCCACGTCAATGGCCTCCTCCACCGGGTAGGTCTCCACCGTTGAGCGGAACTCCGCCCGTCGCTCCCAGAAGGCCGTGGCCAGCCGCTCCGCCTCCGCCTGGGCCAGGTCCTCGTCGCCGTCGGTGACAACCACTGCCGCCACGCCCTGGTCCTCGACGTCGGCCCAGCAGTGGGACTTGGTGAAGGAGGAGTCGAGCACGTGTGGGCGGGCGTCCGTCTCCTCCAGGAGGCGGATCATCCCGGCCATGGGCTCGAAGGCGGTCTGGGCCAGCTCCCCGGGCATGAGGATGGGCAGCTTGGCGAAGCCCATGGCCGGGCGCCGGCCGGATTCCAGCATCCATAGGAGGAGGTTGGCCGCCCGCACCCCAGTCTCGAAGGTGTCCACGTGGGGAGCGGTGCGGTAGGTGACCAGGGCATCGGCGTCGCCCACCATGCCGGCGGTGATGTTGGCGTGCATGTCCAGGGCCAGGGAGATGGGCACCTGGGGGCCGACGGCCCGGCGGAGGGCCTGGAGGAGGGCGGTGTCGGCGTAGTCCTCGCCCTCGGCCCGCATGGCCCCGTGCAGGAAGATGCAGGCCCCATCCAGGTCCTGAGCATCGCGGACCAGGGCGGCGAGCATCTCCTCGAAAGCCGGGCGCTCGACGACGCCCCCGGGGAGGGCGTGGGCGGCGATGGTGGGCACCAGCTCCAGGTCGTCACGGTCCCGGAGGGTGGCGATGATGCCGGCCAGGGACCCCCGGCCCGGGCGGTCGAGGATATCCAGGCCGTAGGTCCCCCGGCAGTCCTCCCAGCGGGTGGGCAGGGGGGTGAAGGTGTTCGATTCGTGCGCCAAGGCTCCGACGAGGATTCTCATGAAGGTTCTCCTGTTTTGCCGTCAAGACCACTTTTCATATGTCCTACCGACTCCTCAGAGCCTTCTCCATCCTCAGCGCTGCGATCTCTCTGGCCACATCCTCCTCGACCTCCTCGGGGTCCTTGTCTTCATTTGCCTGCCATATTCTGTCAAAGACCGAGAATCGTTCCTCTCTCTCTTTGACAAGTTGCTGGTAATCCTTAGGACTAATAACCACGGCGAAGTCCTGTCCCTGCTTCTGCACTATCACCGGCTCCTGAGACTCGGAGACCGAGTCCAGAACCCGCGGGAAGTCTTCACCTGCCTCCTTGACCGATATGCGCTTGACCACCTTACCTCTCCTTGTGATCGCTGTCGGAAGGTGCTTACATTATACAGGCCACGAGTCCGGTCTCCAATAGATCCTCGTGCGTGGGCTTGTCTCGGTTGCGGTCTCGTGGGTGCGAGGCATAATGGGGCGTACATTCGACGCTTGGAGAGCAGGGCGGTGGCCGCGATGGTGAGGGAGGAAGTGCTAATCACTCTGGAACAGCAAGTGCGACTCGAGAGAACGGCGGCTGCGCTTCACATCAGCGATGCAGAGCTGATTCGCGAAGCCTTGAATCGGGGCCCGGACGAGTTGCGGATCGCGCAGCGATGCCGAGGCGCGTGGGCCAAGGAGCGGGAGTACATCCTTGGCTTGATCGCCCAAGGGCCGGTGC
>JBBQIE010000393.1:0-3431 GCA_038324625.1 Anaerolineae bacterium
TTCACTCATTCGTGGAGAATACCGGGTTGCCGGCCTTGGCCTTGTCCGGCGGCTCCTGGATGTAGCCCTCCCTCTATCCCCGGCTTTCTTTTGCCGGCGGCGGTGCCCAGCACGGCCGCCGGCTCCGCTCTCATCCATTGACTCACCAGCAGGCACACCAGCGCCACCACCGCCCCGAAGATGAAAGTAGATTCGGAACCGTAGACCTCCCACATCCAGCCGCCGATGGCAGGCACGAACAGGGCGGAGATGTGGTTGATAGTCTGGGACATGGCCATGTTGGCCGTCACCTCTGCCTGGGGCGCGATCTTCCGGAAGTAGGAGTTGACCCCAATGCCGAACCCGGAGAGCACGCTATCGCTTACAAACAGCAGGAACAACAGCGGAAGCCAAGCGACGTAGGCATAGCCCACACAGATCAGGGCTATGAGCCCGAAGTACACCGACATGGTGGTCCGCTCGCCCAGTTCCGCCACCAGCTTGCCCTGCAAGTTGGCAGTGTAAGTAGTGAGCAGACTGCTGACCAGAAACAGCAGCGCCGTCACTTGGGTCGGAATGCCGAAGGTCTTCACCAGCAGGTAGATGGCGAAGGTGCTGAAGATATGTCGCCGGCTGCCCATCAGGAAGGTGAGGGCATAGAACACCCAGTAGCGGGAGCGGAACACCACCTTCAGCCGCTCCGCGCGCAACTGCGCCCGGTGGCCGCTGCGCAGACAGTACAGCCCCCCGACGACCGTTACTCCCCCAGAGATCAGCAGGGTGGTACGGAAGCCCAGCGGTCCCACGGCAAAGAAGACGAACCCCGTGGCCAGCACCGCCGCTATCGCTCCCACGGACCCCAGGCGGTCGAGGAGCCTCGGGGTATCTTTCCCCTCCGACTCCAGCAAGGCCACCGCCGAACTGGTGGGGGTGAACAGGTGGAAGCCGATGCTGAACACCATCAGGTAGATCAGGAGAGTCAGGGGGCTGGTGGCCAGTCCCATCATGGCCAGGCCGATGCCCATACCCACGACGCTGACGGAGGCCAAGCTCAACTCGGAGACGTTCCGGGCCAGGTAGCTGGTGCCGAAGCCTAGGACCCCCGGGACCTCCCGCATGGACTGTAGGAAGCCCATCTGCGCCGGCTGAATCCCCAGCCCCTCGACGGCGAAGTTGTTGAAGACCACCTGCCAGATGTTGAACCCCAGAGCCATGAAGAAATTGCTGGCCAGGAGCGTGCGCAGGACCCGATTGGGCTTCATTCATTCCCTCTGGGGCTCGGGGTGAAGCCGCAGTCTATGCCGCGAAGGATGGTCAGGCAAGCGCCGTGCGTCGGGCCGGGAGTCGCGGTAGGATACGGTCAGATCGGGCCACGATGGGGAGAGCATCGCAGGTGGAAGAAGGTCAGGGATACGTGCGGGTTGACGAGATGAGCCAGTCATCGCCCGGCCGACGCCCGCCCCGCCATGAATGGCCGAGGCTACCGAGAGCAAAGCCCGTCTCCGCGGGCTGGGAGCCTTGCGTAGGGGCGAACCACGTGTTCGCCCTGGCGACAGCCCTGGGCGAACACGCGGGTCGCCCCAACGAGGTTGGGATTGGACTAGGCAACGGCGGCCGAGATGCAAGCTAGGCTTCCCCGCGCGCTCGCCTATCTCGTGGTGGCCACCGGCTTCCTGCTGCGGGTACAGGGCCTGGCCTTCCAGAGCTTCTGGCGCGACGAGGTGGACGCCCTGCGCTTCGCCCTCACCCAGACGGTCACCTCCCTGAGCCAGATCGGCTGGAACGGACCCCTGTACACCCGTGCCCTACGCCTCTGGCTGGAGATGTCCGGCACCGGTGAGTTCACCGCCCGCTTCTCCTCCGTGCTGCCGGCGGTGGCCGTCCTGCCCCTGATCTACTGGGTGGGAAAGCGCCTATCCGGGGAGAGGGTAGGGCTGGTGGCCATGGCCCTGGCCGGCTTCTCCCCCTACCTCGTCTGGTACGCCCAGGAACTGAAGATGTACTCCCTCCTGGGCTTCCTGGGCGTGGCCTCTTACGCCGCCTTGCTCGCCGCGCTCCGGGATGGGGGATTACGGCGCTGGGCGCTCTACGTCGGGCTCACCTCCATCATCCCCTACGTCCACATCCTGGGGGTGCTCCTCATCCCCGCCCAGGTCGTAGGGGTGATCCTCGCCCGGCGGACCCTGGGCGAGCGTTGGCGGGCCTTCGCCGTCAGTCTCGCGGTCATGGTCCTGCCTTACATTCCCCTGGGGCTGTGGCAGGCTCGCCTACTGGCCTCGGCCTTCCAGACCGGGCACCCTTACTACCCACTGCCCAATATGCTCTCCATCTTGGCCCGAGGCTGGACCCTGGGCATCGTGGCCAGCTCCCGAACCTGGCTGCTCCTGGCTTTCGGGCTGCCGCTGCTCGGGCTCCTGATCCCCGGGCGGGATGTCCGCTCTCGCTCCGGGATGGCAGTGCCCCTCGCTTGGTTGCTGGTGCCGGTGGCCTTGATCTACCTGATCTCCCTGCGTTCCCCCCTGTTCACCGACCGCTACCTGATCGCCTCGCTGCCGGCCCTCCTACTGCTCCTGGCCTGGGGAGTCATCTCCTTGCTAGATCGTCGGCGAGTCCTGGGCCTGGCGCTTCTGGGCGGGATGTTGCTGGCAAGCGGCTACGGCATCGCTCTCCAGGACACCTACAGCATCAAGACCGACGCCCGCGGCGCCGCGGACATCATCCGGGCCGGTTGGCAGCCGGGGGACGTCATGGTCCTCCAGATCCCCTATCTCCAGCACTCCATGGAGCATTACCTGGGGCCGGGGTATGAAGTAGTCGAGGGGCCATACACCAACTACGGGCTACGGCCGGAAGAGGTGGATACCTACTTCCGCCTGGGCCTGAGCGGCCACCCCCGCGCCTGGCTGATGCTCTCCGAGGCGGAGATGTGGGACACGCGGGGACTCACCCTCCGCTGGTTCCGGGAGCATACCCTGGTGCTGCAGGAGTGGGAGCTGGCGCGGGTGCATCTGCTACTGATCCAGGTGCGCTGACGCGGCAATCCGGCGGGCCCGGCCCTCAGACGGAGAGGGGCGGCACGTCCACGGGCAAGCCGGTCTCGATGGACTCCTCGGCACAGATACCGAGAACGGTAGAGTCGTAGGCGGCCTGGAGGTTGGCCCGCGGCTGCCGTCCCTCTCGGATGCAGGCCAGGAACTCCTCCCGGATGCGAAGATCGCCGCCTCCGTGATGCCCCCCGGTGTAGGTGGGCCGATACTCGTCCACGTGATCGCTGAACCGGTGCTGCACCCGGATCAGGAAATTGCCCTCGTTATTGTAGAGGGCGTAGAGCTTGCCCTCATCCCCCACCAGGGTGAACTCGCGGGTGTACTCGGGGGTGAAGTGGCACTCGGTGAAGGTGGCTCGGGTGCCGTGGGGGGGGGGGGGGGGGGGGGGGGGGGGGGGGGGGGGGG
>JBBQIE010000394.1:0-3423 GCA_038324625.1 Anaerolineae bacterium
GGAGTTGGCGGAGCGGTTACCGATGACCTTCGAGCTCACCCTGGCGGCCATGTTCCTGGCGGTGACCCTGGGAGTCGGGGCGGGGGTGCTGGCGGCCATGCGCCGGGGCAGCTTGGCGGACCTGGCTACCATGCTGGTGGCCAACCTGGGCGTGTCCATGCCCATCTTCTGGCTCGGCCTCATCCTCATGTTCGTGTTCGCCTTCAAGTTCCAGTGGCTTCCCCCCTCCGGTCGGAGCACTGTGGGGGTGAGCTTCACCTCGCTCAACGCCGCCTGGGGGCTCTCGGAGACCAGCCCGACTTGGGTCCGGAGCTTCCTGGATTTCCTCTCCGGCTTCCACCTCCTGTCCTCGCTGCTGACCGGGAACCTTCGGGGCTTCTGGGATACGGCCAAGCACTTGGTGCTGCCTGCCATCGCCCTGGCCACCATACCGGTGGCCGTCATTGCCCGCATGACCCGCTCCAGCCTGCTGGAAGTGCTGGGGCTGGACTACGTGCGTACCGCCCGGGCCAAGGGCCTGCCGCGATCCCTGGTCCTGCGCCGGCACGCCATGAAGAACGCTCTGCTGCCGGTGGTGACCACCATCGGGCTGGAGTTCGGTTATCTCTTGGGAGGGGCCTTTCTCACCGAGACAGTGTTCTCCCTGCCGGGCGTGGGCCGGCTGGTGGTGGATCGCATTCTGGCTCGGGACTATCCGGTGGTCCAGGGGGCGGTGCTGGTGATTGCGTCGGTGTTCGTGTTCGTGAATCTGTTCGTGGACCTGACCTACGCCTGGATTGACCCCAGGATCCACTACGGATGACTGAGGCCATCGCTCCGGCGGCGAACGTTTTCGATCAACGGTCCGGCATCGGGGACCGGGTGCGCACGCCCACTCGGGACGCCCTGCGTCATCTGCGCCGCAATCCGGTGTCCATCGCCGGTGCCGTCATCCTGGGGCTGCTGCTGTTGACCGCCCTCCTGGCGCCGGTGGTCGCCCCCTACGATCCCCTGGCCCAGTCTTTGAGCGACAGGAACGCTCCTCCCAGCGCCGATCACCTCCTGGGAATGGACGCCCTGGGGCGGGATCTCCTGAGCCGGGTGATCTACGGAGCCCGCACCTCGCTCTTCATCGGCTTTTTCACCGTCGGGGGGGCGGTGATCATCGGCACCCTGGTCGGCTCGGTGGCCGGTTACGTGGGGGGGCGCACCGACAATCTCCTGATGCGGGTCATGGACATTATGCTGGCCTTCCCCAGCCTGCTCCTGGCCATCGGGGTGGTGGCCATTCTGGGGCGGGGGCTGATGAACGCCCTCTATGCCATCGCCTTCGTCTCCATCCCGGTCTATGCCCGTATCGTGCGGGCCAGCATTCTCTCGGTGAAGGAACTGGACTACGTGGAGGCCTCACGGGCCATAGGCTCCAGCCCCGGGCGCATCCTCTTTCGTACCGTGCTTCCCAACTCGCTCACGCCTCTGATCGTGCAGGCTACTCTAGGGATCGGCGGCGCCATTCTCGAGGCGGCGGCCCTGAGCTTCATTGGGCTGGGGGCTCAGGCCCCGCAGGCGGAATGGGGCTTGATGTTGGCGCAACACCGGAACCTGGTGTTTACTGCTCCCCATACGGTGTTCTTCCCCGGATTGGCGATCATGCTTACCGTCCTCGGATTCAACCTGCTCGGCGATGGCCTGCGAGACGCCCTGGATCCGCGGCTGAGAGCCTAACCGGACCAGGCGGCGAGAACTTGATGGGACGGCCGGGTTCGCTTGCGCTCTTCCAGGGGACCCCGACGGCGGCGCCGACTCCGGAACTAGGATAGGGCTATGGCTACCGAATCTCTGAGAAAATCGCCGGCGCTGGAGCGGCCGCGGTCCGCCGCCACCGCTCTGTTTGCCTGGACTGACGGCATCCCCTGGTGGGTGCTGGTCCTGGTCGCCTGCGGCATCGTGGTAGCCCTGTTCATCCTCTCCCCGGCGCGGGTGCAGGTGATTCGGGAGGTGCCGGCCGCTACCGTGCGGGCCCGAGGCACCTTCACTTACCAGATCAGCGCCCGTAACGCCGGCCCGGCGGAGGCTGTGCGCCTGGTGGTCGAGGACGAGCTGCCCTCCGGGCTGGAGCTCGTCAGTGCCGACCCGACACCCGAGGAGCAAGTGGGCAGCCGACTGGTCTGGGAACTGAGTTCCTTGGGCGCCGGCAAGACGGCCACCATCGAGGTGCGGGTGTCCAGCCGAGCCTCCGGGAACGCGGCGGAGTTGATGGCGGGCACGGCTCCTACTACCACCTTCACCACCGTGAGCCTCGACATCCTCCAGTTCCTGGCCATCGGCGCCCGGGTCACCATCCTGGTAACCCTGTACTCCTTCATCCTGGCCGTGCTTCTGGGCCTCTTGGCCGGGCTGGGCCGGGTGTCCAAGCAGCCACCCGGGGTCAGCGCCGTGTTTCAGCCCCAATTCGCCGTCCGCGGACTGCTGCGAGTGGTGGTGGGCCTGGCGGTCTACTGGATCGCCACCGGCCTAGTGCCGGTTCTGCCGGGGATGAGCCCTACCTTGACCATCGTTCTGGCCTTGGTGCTATACCTGGCGCCGACAGTGCTCCATCCCTACACCATCTCCACGGTGTACGTGGAGGTGTTCCGGGGTGTGCCCATGCTGGTGCAGGTGCTTTACTTGGGATTCGTCATCCGACCCTTCATCAAGGGCTTCTTGAGCGACGCCCTCGGCACCCCGGTGGACTTCAGTGAGTTCAACGCCGCCGTGCTCGGCCTGGGGTTGGGCTACGGCGCCTATATAGCCGAGGTCTTCCGGGCCGGCATCCAGTCCATCCATCGGGGGCAGATGGAGGCGGCTCGATCCCTGGGGATGAATTACGCTCAGTCCATGCGATACGTGGTGCTGCCCCAGGCCCTCAGGCGGGTGCTCCCGCCTCTGGCCAACGACGGGGTCGCCCTTCTGAAGGACTCGTCCTTCGTGTCGGTGCTGTCGGTGGCCGACCTGACCCGCCAGGGCCGGCTGTATATGAGCCGGACTTACCGGGCCTTCGAGAGCTGGAACATGGTGGCGGTGTCGTACCTGGTGCTCACGTTCTTGTTGTCCGGCTTGGCCCGGGCCTTGGAGAGGAGGCTGAGTCGCGATGAGCGATAGGGCGAACGGGGGGCCTATCATCCGGATCCAGGACGTCCACAAGCGCTTTCCCGGGGGCGTCCATGCCCTGCGGGGGGTGTCTGCCGACATCAGTGCCGGTGAGGTGGTGATCATCATCGGGCCCAGCGGCAGCGGCAAGAGCACCCTACTGCGCTGCATCAACCACCTGGAGTCCATTGATTCGGGAACCATCACCGTGGATGGAATGAGGTTGACCGACAAGGCGGCCGACATAAACAAGATCCGGGCCGAGGTGGGAATGGTGTTCCAGTCCTTCAACCTCTTTCCCCATCTGACGGCCAT
>JBBQIE010000395.1:0-3420 GCA_038324625.1 Anaerolineae bacterium
GGAGCAGCAGTGTGGCCGGGGCCTCGGCCAAGGCTCTGGCCGAGGGGGCCATCGGCGACTACGTCCGGAGGTACCGGGCCGATCGGGGCGTGCGGGGTTCGGCGCCGGTGGAGCTATCCACCTTGGGCCTGTACAACCCGGCCATGCGCACCCAGCCCTTCGTGATTCCCGCCCAGATGGGGTTCATCATCTACCAGGTGACTCTGATGGTGGCTTCGCTCTCCTTCGCCCGCGAGAGGGAACTCGGGACCCTCGAGCAGCTGCTGGTGACCCCCATGCGACCGCTGGAGTTGATCACCGGCAAAGCCCTGCCGGCCCTGGTGGTGGGGGCGGTCAACTTCCTACTGATGTACGCGGTGGTTAGGCTCTTGTTCCATCTGCCGATGCGGGGCTCCTTTCCTCTACTGCTTGGGCTCAGCCTGCTTTTCGTGGGGGTGGAGATCGCCTACGGGGTCATCATCTCCAGCGTCTCGCGCGGCCAGCAGCAGGCGGTTCTCTACGTCTTCCTTCTTGCCCTGTTGGACGTAGCCCTAAGTGGATACATGGTATCGGTGCGCAACATGCCGGCCTTCCTCCGATACGCGGCGGAGCTCTCGCCCCTGCAACACTACCTGGTGATCATCCGCGCGGTGATGATCAAGGGCGTCGGTCTGGAGGTCCTCTGGCGACCGGTCCTTTCCCTGGCGGCATTGGGTCTGGTGATGGGGCTGACGGCCCTGGGTTCGGCCACCAGGAACCTGGAGTAGAGTGGTGACCAGAGGGGACGCCTTGCCGGCCGCCATCGTTGCCGAGGGATTGGTGAAGCGCTTCGGCAGTCGGACGGCGGTAGCGGGTCTGGACCTTAGCATTGCGCCCGGGGAGATCTACGGCCTCATCGGCCCGGACGGGGCGGGAAAGACGACCACGCTACGGATGCTGGCCACGGTGGCGAGACCGGATTCGGGGGCGGTGCGGGTTCTGGGACTGGACGCCGCTCGGAGTGCCGCCGCCATCCGTCAGCGGATCGGTTACATGTCCCAGCAGCTCAGCCTGTACTCGGACCTATCGGTGCTGGAGAACCTCGAGTTCCACGCCGATATCTTCGCGGTGCGAGGGGCGCTCCGCCGGGAGAGAATCAACTCGCTGCTGGAGTTTGCCCGGCTTACCGAGTTCAAGGATCGTTGGGCGGGCAGACTGTCCGGGGGCATGAAGCGGAAGTTGGGGCTGGCGTGCTCGTTGGTGCATCGTCCGGAGGTCCTATTCTTGGATGAGCCCACCACCGGGGTGGACCCGGTCTCGCGCCGGGAGTTCTGGGATATCCTCTCGGAGTTGCACCTGGAGGGCGTGACCATCGTGGTGACGACTCCCTACATGGACGAGGCGGAGCGCTGCTCTCGGGTGGGGCTCATCTACCGCGGTCGGCTGATCTCGGAGGGCACGCCGGCAGGGATCAAGGCCACTCGTGAGGGAGAACTGGTAGAGCTGCGGCCGGTGGGCGAGGGCTCCGCTTCCGCCGTCCTTCGTCGAGCCGAGGCGGTCCTGGCCGGGGTCCGGGGAGTCTCCGAGGTCCAGACCTACGGCGACTTGCTGCGCCTGTACGTGGACGATGCCGCGAGAAGGATGCCGGAGCTAGAGGAGGCGTTGCGACCGTTGGGCATCACCCCCGAGGGACTGCGCCGGGCCCGGCCGAGGATGGAAGAGGCCTTCATCTCCCTTATCCAGCGTCAGGCGGCGGCAGAGGATCTGGAGTGAGGGGGAGCGAGGGTAAGTGGGCGGTGCTTACCGACCGGCTGCGGAAGGAGTTTGGCAGCTTCACGGCGGTTGACGACATCTCCTTCGGGGTGCGCCAAGGGGAGATCTTCGGCTTCCTGGGGCCCAACGGCGCCGGCAAGACCACCACCATCCGCATGTTGCTCGGCCTCCTCAAGCCCTCCTCGGGCCGGGCCGAGGTACTGGGCTACGACGTGGCCCGCGAGCCGCGGCGTCTGCGCCAGAACCTGGGCTACGTCAGCCAGCGGTTCAGCCTGTACGACTCCCTGACGGTGGAGGAGAACCTCGACTTCTACGGCGGTGTCTATGGGCTCCGAGGGCGCGAGCTGAAAGAGCGGAAGCTCTACGTGATGAAGTTGGCCGGACTGGAGGGGCGGGGCCGAGACCTGACCCGGAACTTAGCGGTGGGTTTCAAGCAGCGCCTAGCCCTGGGGGCGGCCGTGATCCACCGGCCCCGGATGCTGTTCCTGGATGAGCCCACGGCCGGAGTGGATCCCATATCCCGGCGTCAGTTCTGGAACCTGCTGTACGAGCTGGCCTCGGAGGGCACTACCATAATGGTGACCACTCACTACATGGACGAGGCGGAGCACTGTCAGAATCTGGCGTTCGTCCAACGGGGTCGCCTGGTGGCTCAAGGCTCCCCCAGGCAACTGCGAACCGGCGGGCTGGTGGGCCAGGTCCTGGAGATCGACGCGCACGATCCGGAGAGAGCCCTGCGACGGCTGCGTGCTGTGTCCGAGTTCGAGGAGGTGGCCCTGTACGGCTCCCTGATCCACGTTCTCACTCGATCCGCCGAGGAGGATGAGTCGCGAGTGCGCACGGTCCTGGCGGAGGGGGGCTTGGCGGTGAGGGACATCCAGGTGATCGCTCCCTCTCTGGAGGACGTCTTCATCCGGAGCACCCGTCAGAGTGAGACTGCCGGCGGGGAGGGGAACTGAGTGCGTCGAGGTAGGGTGGCGGCCCTAGTGGTTCTCCTGCTCGTGGGCTTGGCTGGACTGGCCTACTGGTACTCCCGCGACGCCGGTCCACCCACCGATGGTGGCGTCCCCGGAGGGCCGGCAGTGGAACCCGAGACCGGGTCCCTATCGGTCCTGGCCTCCGGGGCTTTCGAGGTGCGGCAGGTGATCGTCTCCTCTCAGGTGTTGTCGCGCATCACGCGGGTGGCGGTGGCCGGGGGGGAGCCGGTACACCGGGGCGAGGTTCTGGTGGAGCTGGACGCCGAGTTGCTGACGATGCAGATCGCGGAGGCGGAGGCGGCCGTCGAGGGCGCTGAGGCTCGGTTGGCCCTGGTGCGGGCAGGCATTCGGGCGGAGGATATCGCCGTGGCTCAGGCAGAGGTGGGGCTGGCCGAGGCCAGGCGGGACGCCGCCTATCAGGACTGGCAAGGGGCGCAGCGGCTGCGGGACAATCCTCAGGAACTGGGCTTGGAGATCGCTGCCGCTCGGACTCGGGCGGCGGTGGCTGAGAAGCGGGTGGAACAGGCCACGGCCCAGAAGGATGCGGCCGAGTTTCTGGCCCAGCTCCGGGAGCGGCAGGTTCGCCAAGCGGAAGGCGGAGGGAACGTGGAGATTGAGACCCCCGCCGGCAAGACCACCATCCACGTGGATGCCGACAAGGAGACCCTGCAGAAGGCCTCGGCGGCCTGGAATCTGGCCACCGGAGACCTAT
>JBBQIE010000396.1:0-3418 GCA_038324625.1 Anaerolineae bacterium
CCCAGGTCCAGGCCGGTCGCTTCAAGCTCCCCACCCCGTGTCGCTTCAATCAGGTGGGGGATGGTAGCACGCCCCTCCCACCGGGCGAAAGCCGGGTCAGAGGCAGGAGACAGAGGCTATGACGGTCCATCCACTGAATGAGCGGCCATCCATTGGCGGATGTAGTCGGCAAACGAAATCAAGTCATCGGTTTCCTGTAGTTGGCGGCAGACCAGATCCCAATCCACTCCAACGTAATCATGGACAAGCACGTTTCGGAATCCGGCGATGGGAGCTAAGCGTTTGGCGAAGGCGACAGGGATGGCTCCGACCTCACCGGCGATCAGTATCGCCTCGTGATAGTCTGCCGGTTTCCTGGCGCCCTCGAGAGCGACGATGCGGTTGCAGATGTCAATCACGCATTGAGCCGCGACCTCAAGGTTGCGCTCTACGATATCCCGGAGGTAGGGATCGGCATCGAACTCATCCCTGGACGTGCGCCTGAAGGGCTCTAATCTTTGCAAGCGTGTCAGTAATTCGCCTATCCGCCGCTCGATACCGCCGAACTCGGGTCTCATAGGGTTCGCCCTCGATTAGGGTCTGTCGCTGAGCACGGAGAACCGGCAGGTAGTCGCCGTAGCGGCTCAGGACATAGGCTTCATATTCCACTCGGATGACGGCAGACCGCGCGAAGAGACATCGCCCCTGGGCAATCACTGCATAGGCCAACTCGATGGGGGCCTCGTTTAGCAACAGCAAGTCGGCGTTTCCGGATGGAAGCCGCATCGTGAGTTCATGAGCCACGTTGTACCGGAAATCCGGGTCTTCCGGGCGGCCTGAGAGAAACAAAGCGAAATCATAATCGCTCATCGGGCCTACCCGCCCGCTCACCCGCGAGCCAAATAGGTAGCCCAGCATTACCTCATCGTTGCCGGCGAGGAAACGGCGTATCCTAGATTCGCTCTTCTCGTCCAACCTCAACCCTCTCCCACCCTAATGTCGAGAGGAAGCACACCCACACCCACGCCCTCGCGGAGCGGATAGCGACGGCATCGCCTCTATTATAGGCCAACCCGAGCCGTCGCGCACCGGCCCAAAGGCTCGGAGTGCGTCTCTAATCCGGGGCTTGCCGCGGTTCGCGGCGAGCGAAGGCCGATGCTATAATTCGGCATCGCTGCAAGCAATCGCTGACGATCTATATATCGTCCGTCCGGGAAGTACGGCTGAGAGGGGGCAAGTTCTCCGTCGCCGCTACCGGAGGCGATCGGTGGTGTTCTCTCAGGTATACTGGCCGACGCCTGTGGGAGGTGCTTAGATAGCCGAGTATGTGATCTCGATTGCCGCTCTGGTACTGGGGTCGTTCATTCTCGGGGCTTTCCCCACCGGGTATCTGGTGGGCCGGCTTTGCGGCAAGGACGTGCGCAATTGGGGATCGGGCAGCACCGGGGGCACCAACGTCCTCCGGTCCTGCGGGCGGGTTCCCGCCCTCCTCACCGTGGCCGGCGACGTGCTTAAGGCCATGGCCGCCGTCTGGCTGTCCATCCTCCTCCTGGGAACCGGCTGGGGGAAGGTGCTCGCCGGCACCCTGGCCATTCTCGGCCACACCTATTCCCCCTTCCTCAGTTGGAAGGGTGGGCGAGGGGTAGCCACCGCCGTCGCCGCCCTAGGAGTGTTGTGTTTTCCCTGCGCCGCCGCCGTCCTCATCGTGGGCGGGCTGGTGCTTCTCCTCTCTCGCTATGCCTCCCTGGCCTCGCTGACCATCGGGGCGGTGATGCCCATCTTCCTGCTCATCTACTACCTGGTCTTCGGGGGAGACTCCTGGTGGCTGGCCTACGGGGTTTTGGCCGGGGCCATCATCTGGTTCAACCACCGGGGTAACCTGCAACGACTCATTAGGGGAACAGAGCGGCGCCTGGGAGAGACGGCTAACCCGGCCGCCTAGCCTCCACCTCCTCCAGACCCTGAAGGTCTTCGAGACCTTTAGGGTCTTATAGCCTCCAATGGTATAATCCCTCAATGCCTCTTCTTCGGGACGGTCCCCGGCGTGGAAAATGAGGGTGTGAAGTTCACCGCGGCCTTCCTGGCCGGCGTGGTCTCTTTCGCTTCCCCCTGCGTGCTGCCCCTGGTTCCCGCCTACCTGGGCATGCTCACCGGGCTGAGCCTGGAGAACTGGGCCGGGCGGCGGTGGCAGGTTCTGGGGCACGCGCTCTTCTTCGTCCTGGGATTCAGCCTGCTCTTCATCGTCTCCGGGGCCGCGGCCACCGCCCTGGGGCGGGCC
Source organism: Anaerolineae bacterium (assembly GCA_038324625.1). Classification (GTDB taxonomy): domain Bacteria; phylum Chloroflexota; class Anaerolineae; order DRVO01; family DRVO01; genus JBBQIE01. The sequence goes on from JBBQIE010000396.1 coordinate 2,258, forward strand.
CTCTACCAGTATATGACAGTAATCCGCCAAGTGGGCGGGGTGATCCTGGTGATCCTGGGCCTGCACATGCTGGGCCTCATTCGCATCCCCCTCTTGTACCGCCCCCGCTCTCTGGCCGTCAGTGCCAAGCCGGGAGCCGGTTACGCCGCCTCCTTCCTCACCGGGATGGTCCTCTTCAGCGGCTGGGTTCCCTGCGTGGGCCCGGTACTCATGGCCATCTACATGCTGGCCGGCAGCAGCACCACCGTGGGGCAGGGGGCGCTCCTTCTGGCCGTCTACTCCGCCGGCCTGGCAGTTCCCTTCCTGGCCGTGGCCCTCTTCGCCGGCTACCTTATTCCCTACCTCCGCCGCTTCAGCCGCCTGACCCGTTGGGTCGAGATGCTGAGCGGCATTCTAGTGATCGTAATCGGTATCGCCATTTTCTTCGATACGTTTGTCGTGCTCTCTCGCTTCACCAATTCCCTCGGTCTCTAGCCCCGAGGGCGGAAGGTAATCGTCCATGACCGGTTCTGAGAACTCACTGAGGAAGAGCCCCAGCCGACTGCAGATCATCACCGGCGCCATCGTCTTGCTGGCTCTCGGGGCCCTGGTGGGGGCAGGAGCCCTGCTGATCTACAATAGCCTGCAGAAGGATCAGCCCACCGAGGCCGGGGACTCTGCCCCCGATATCGCCCTCAAGGACATGCAAGGGGGCACCGTCCATCTGTCCGACTACCGGGGGAAGACGGTGCTGCTGAACTTCCGCACCACTTGGTGTGGCTACTGCCGCTCCGAGGCCCCGGAACTGGAGGCGGCCCATCAGTCCATCCCCGATCTGGTAGTGCTGGGGGTCTACGTCAACGAGAGCCCCAGCGATGTGAGGGAATACGTCCAGGAGCTGGGTTTGACCTTCACCGCCCTGCTCGATGACACCGGGGACGCCGCCCGCGCCTACGGCATCCGGGGCATTCCCAAGACCTTTTTCCTCGACGAGAAGGGCCGGGTTTTCGCCGAGCACATGGGGCCCCTGACTGCCGCCGGGGTTCAGGAGTACCTGGATGGGCGGAGCCGGTAGTGGAGCAGCCTCCTGAGGCGCATACCACGGGGGCGCCGGTGACCGCGCCCGAGACCGGCCCGAGGTTGACCGGCTGGGAGCGCCGGCTGGTGGTGGGCGCCGACCGG
>JBBQIE010000397.1:0-3410 GCA_038324625.1 Anaerolineae bacterium
AAGGAAGTGGAGAAGGTGGTCACCGCCACCGCCCAGCCGGTCACCGGCCCGGTCACCATTCGCTTCACGCATGTGGCCGACCCGGGCGAGCTGGAGATCATGCAAGTCAGCATTGCCGACTTCGAGGAGCGCAACCCCGACGTCAAGGTGGTGGCGGAGCTGGTCCCCGAGGACGGCATGGACCAGAAAATCACCACCATGGTCGCCGGCGGCGCCGCTCCTGACGCTGTCTACATTCACCCCAGCTTCGTCCCCCTCTGGGCCGAGCAGCAAGTGCTCTTATCTCAAGATGATCTGGCCGACCGAGACTCGACCTTCGGGCGGGACGACTTCTACCCGGAGACGGTGGGTTACTTCGTCTACGACGGCAAGACCTACGGCTTCCCCTACTACTCCGGTCCCTCCGTCATCTACTTCAACGCTGACTTCTTCGAGGCCAACGGGGTGGAGCTTCCCACCGTCTCCGCCGAGGGCTTCGCCACCGACTCCGATAAGTGGACCTGGGAGAAACTGATAGAGTTGGCCGTGCCCCTGACTACTGGAGAGGGCCCTACCCGGACCTTCGGCTACTGGGGTACGCCCTACTCCCTGCACTGGTTCAACGTGGCCATCTGGTCCTACGGCGGCCTGCTCTGGGACCCGGAGATGACTCAGTGCAAGCTCTCCGAGCCGGAGGCGGTGGACGCCATCCAGTTGCAGGTGGACATGTACACCAGCTACAACATCTCGCCCCGGCCGGATCAGGCGGAGGGCATGCCCGGTGGCTTCAACTCGGGCAACGTGGGGATGCGCTACGGCATCCGCGGGAACGTGCCCGGCTTCAAGGGGCTGGAGTTCAACGTCGGCATGGCCCCCATACCCCGGGGCCCCAAGGGCCGGTTCTGCCGTAACGGACCCAACGCCGTGGGCATCATCGCCCAATCGAAATACATTGACGCCTCCTGGGAGCTGTGCAAGTACATGGCCGGCCCCCAGCCGGGAGACCTGGGCGGTCAGAAGTATCAATTCGAGCAACAAAGAGCCATTCCCTCCCGCGTCTCCCTCTTCGACACCCCCGAGTTCAAGGACAACCTGCTGGATTGGGAGTCGCTCGAGGTCTATCAGAACGCCGCCGAACACGTGAAAGCCATGCCCCTGCCGGCCCGCTATAGCGAGATTCAGCGGGCTTGGCGCGAACAGTGGGACCTGATGCTCCTGGGGCAGACCAGCGTCAAGGACGGCGCCGCCGCCGCCTGCGCCGCCATAGACCAGTTATTGACCCAGATGTAGCCGTCGCTCGCGGGCTGGGAACCTAACCCCCCCCAAGCGCCAGGCAGTAGCCTGGCTATTCCCCCTTCCCGCGTCGGGGGTGAGGGCCCTCTTCGGAGGTTAGGTTCCCAGTCCGCCGCATATTTGGGGGGAAAGCATCCCATGCTATCAGCGGCAAGAGGGCACCGTCGGCTGCGTGCCAATGTCGAGGGCTACTCCTTCATCTCTCCCTGGCTCCTGGGGTTCCTCATCTTCACCGTGGGCCCCATGCTGGCCTCGCTCTATTTCGCCTTCACCGATTACCGGGCCATCACCTCCCCCAATTTCACCGGCCTGGCCAACTTCTCCCGCATGGCCAAGGACCGCTACTTCCTCATTTCCCTGGGAAACACCGCCTTCTACACCTTCATCGGGGTGCCGTTCTTCCAGATCTCGGCCCTGCTGATGGCCTTGGCTCTGAATGCCAAGATCCACGGCACCAGCGTCTATCGCACCATCTACTACCTGCCCTCGGTGATGCCGGCGGTGGCCAACGCCATACTGTGGGTATGGATCTTCAACCCCGAGTTCGGCTTCGCCAACGTGGTTCTGCGCTGGCTGGGCCTGCCTGCCCTCTCCTGGCTGGCCGACCCGAGGCTGGCCAAACCCTGCTTCATCCTGATGGGCATGTGGGCCACCGGGGCCGGGATGCTCATCTACCTGGCCGGCCTGCAGGGAGTGCCCGAGGCCCTCTACGAGGCGGCGGACATGGACGGGGCCGGCACCCTCCGCAAGTTCCTCTACGTCACCGTGCCCATGATCACCCCCACCATCTTCTTCAACCTGGTCATCGGGTTCATCGGCTCCTTCCAGGTCTTCACCACCGCCTACGTGGCCACCGGGGGCGGCCCGGTGAACGCCACCCTGTTCTACGTGCTGTATCTTTACCAGATGGCCTTCCAGAGCTTCTGGATGGGCTATGCCAGTGCCCTGGCCTGGGTTCTGTTCGTCATCATCCTGATTTTCACCGTCATTCAGCTCCAGCTCTCCAAGCGCTGGGTGTACTACGAGATCGGCTAGAAGGCCGGGAGGGCCCTGTAGTCCGGAGCGGACACGGTGGTCCGCCCCTACAAGGCCCGATGGTGGTAGGGGCAGGCCACCGTGCCTGCCCAGGGGAGACTAGCGGATGCAGGCGACCGATCAGCTGAACAAACGCGGAACCGGCGGGATCACCCTGGGCATCCGGCGACAGAGAGTGGTGTTCGAGGTGGGCATGCACCTGCTCCTGATCGCCGGGGCAGTGACCATGCTGGTGCCCTTCTTCTGGCTGGTGTCCACCTCCCTGAAGATGACCGGGCGGGAGTTCACCTATCCCCCGGAATGGATCCCCCGGCCGGCCGTCTGGCGCAACTACCTGGACATGCTGCTGGGGCCCATTCCCTTTCTGCTCTTGGTGCGAAACACGGTAATCATCGCCACCTTCTCCCTGGTCGGCGTGGTCCTGTCTGCCTCCCTATCGGCCTTCGGCTTCGCCCGGCTCAAGTTCGACGGCCGCGAGTTCTGGTTCACCATGGTCTTGGCCACCATGATGCTCCCGGCCGTGGTCACCATGATCCCCACCTTCGTCCTGTTCAAGGAACTCCACTGGATTGACACCTGGTTTCCCCTGATCGTGCCCTCCTTCTTCGGCGGCGGGGCCTTCAACGTCTTCCTCATGCGCCAGTTCTTCCTCACCGTCCCCGTGGACCTGGACGAGGCGGCCCGCATTGATGGGGCCGGCAGCTTCCGCATCTGGTGGCAGGTGGTCATGCCCCTGTCTCGCCCGGTTCTGGCCACCATCGCCATCCTCAACTTCATGGGGGACTGGGACGCCTTCATCCGACCCCTAATCTACATCACTTCCATGCGCAAGCAGATGATCGGGGTAGGGCTGGCCTTCTTCCGGGGCCTTTCCTCGGGATACTCGCAATGGAACCTTCTCATGGCCGCCGCTACCCTGATGACCATCCCGGTCATCATCCTCTTCTTCCTCACCCAGAGATACTTCGTCCGCGGCATCGTCATGACCGGCATCGCCGGACGGTGAGGTAGACGTCCATCCGGACCCGCTCTCAAGACCCTGAAGGTCTCGCAGACCTATAGGGTCTTCTTTTTTGGCGCGGTTGACGACCGCCTCCAAAGGG
>JBBQIE010000398.1:0-3397 GCA_038324625.1 Anaerolineae bacterium
CTCGGGTCCGCCAGCCGGCAGCGGCGGGAAGCAGGCGGTGGTGCAGGGTGAAGAAGGCGGGCCCGGCCAAGCCCAGGAGCAGGAAATACAGGCGCATGCCCCGGTCGCTCCCCAGCAGCCCCAGCTTGCCGGAGGCGATCACCGAGGAAAAGAGCACGAATATGAGGAAGGGGCCCGGCCGGTGGAAGCGACTCAGCCCCAGGGCCACCAACACCAAGCCCACCGACACAATCAGCGGAGCTATATCCTCCGGCAAGGAGGGACAGACGCTCCCATGAAAGGATGAAGGTAGGCCGCCCTGTCGGCAGGGACGATCCAGGGTGGCGCGGAGAGCCGCCACGATGAGGACCAGGTTGGCGGCAGCGATAGGATAGGCCGGGAGCCAGGGCCTGTCTCTAAGGGTAGGGGCTCGCCGGGAATCGCCCACCGGATTCTAACCCTCGAAGTGTTCGAGCGCGGGGAATACCCGGTGAACCAGATCCAGTAGAGGGGCGGCCCCCGCCCCCTGGCAGCCGGCCTCCGCCAGAGCCCGCTCTGCCCGGTCACGAGCCGAGCGTCCCGCCAGGAGGAGAAACACCTTCGCCCCCAGATCGGTCAACAGCCGGCCGACTTCGGCCCCGGCAGCGGCGTCGCCCTGACGCGAACGGGCCAGCCGGTCCTCCAGGCGCTCGCGATCCTCCCCTTCCGCCACCAGCAGGCCATAGGCGCCGGCCAGAGAGAGACGACTCATGGTGGCGTCGCTGGGGGCATCGGGACGCCAGGTGGCGTCGTAGTCATCGGCCACCTGAAGCAGCACCCCTAACTGGGCTCCATACTCTCGGTAGTGGTCTGCGACGGCCGGGGACACACCCGCCACCGTGGCGCCCGCCCAAGTGGCCCAGCCCAGAGGGCCGCCGGACTTGGAAGTGGCGATGGTCAGCCAGCTATCGGGCTCGATAGTGTCAATCCGCTCCGCGCCTAGCAGGTCGGCGTGCTGCCCGGTGCAGGCCCGAAGCCCGGCCAGAGAAAGCTCCCGGCCGATCCGGCCCACCTCTCCCGAGGAGAGGCCCCAGGACTCGAGTTCGTCGAGGCTGAGTTGAGCGGCGAAGATCAGGCCGGTGGCTAGGTTCACCAGCTCCGCCGGGCGTTCCCCGGCGTCGCCGTCCTCCGCGTCGTCGAGCAGCTTGGCCGCCAGACGCATGAGCCACCAGGCGGCGCCGATAGGCGCCGCCTGATCGGGGTAGCCGCCGCCGGCGTAGCACGCTAGCGCGGGCAGATCGGCGAGAGGCGCCGCATCTTGACTCGCCCGTACCCACCCCCTGACGAGAGTGAGTAGTCTACGACGGTACCCAGTGTGAGGAGGGGCTAGGTTAATGGCCTTCCGGCAAGCTCGCTCGGCGCGCCGACGATAGGCGCCGGTACACAGGCCAACCGTGTCCGAGAAAGCGTCCGGCATGGCGTCTACCGGCTAGGCACCGGTGGCCACGGCGGCCGGAGAGACGGCCCAGGCTTCCTGGGGTCCGTCCACCGTCGGGACCTGCTTCGAGGCCGGGATAGCCACGGCCAAGAGGGCTCGCTGCTCGGCGTCGAGGCCGGTACCGATGGCCTCGATAGGCATTCCTTTCACTACCGCGTCATGTACCGCTTTTGCCATTCCGTTCATCGCTTACCCTCCGTGCCTATGGTGTTCCCGTCGGCCTTCATCCCTGGAGGCCGGATGTGCCTTCCCCGTGGAGCCTGAGGACTATCACTTCGGACCACCCTCAGCTCCACTCCCATATGTGCCAACTCCGCCTCAATGGCCCGCACCACCTCGGCATCTCGGCTGATCAGCGAGAGGTCGCGGACGATGACCGCCGACACCGCCTCCCGATCCAGGAGATCCTGGCGCAGCTTCTTCCAGGCTGCCCCACCCTCTCGACCGGTGTCGCAATAGTGATCGTCGGAGAGGACCGACCAGCCCTGCTCGCCGGCGTAGCCGGTACAGAGCTTCTCCTGGTCCAGCCTGTCGCTCTGACCGGAAGCCCTTATATAGATCAAGGCTCTGCCACCGGACCTGCCCAGCTCGGCCCTCCCTACTCGCTCCCCCGATCGTCAGCGGTCCGTTCTCGGCGTCCACCCATGCCGTTCCTTAAACATAGCACATCCAAGGGGGCTTCCGATACGTCCAATCCGGCAATCTTTTGTGTCAGATCCGGCAATGATTTTGTCAGATCCGGCAATTTGATAGACATAAGGAGGGAAGTGAGTGGTGGTGAGTGGTTAGTGGGCAGTAGGGAGCGTGTCCGCCCAGTCCACCGATCCTCAATCAGCCCCGGAGAGCACCTCCCGCAGGCGCCGGGCCACCACCTGCTCCTCCCTCGGCTGGAGGTTATCCACGTAGGCGCGGATCTCAGGGATGGTGAAGCCGGCGAAGGCGTAATTGTCCGGGGTCACCACTCGCACGGCAATCCGGGGTTGACCCTGGAGGAGGTGCCGGGCCGCCTCGGCGTGATCCAGCCCCAGGGCCGACGGGTCCCAAGTGATGGCCGCCAATGGCACCTGCTGCCCGATTCCATAGGGCGTCTTCCTGGTCGCCCGTACCGACCCCAGGTCGGACAGGGCCGCCAGTATGGCCTCCACCCGCGCCTCCCAGGTGGCCAGGTCCTGGGCGTGGTCTCGGGCCACGTACAGCTCCACCGCCCGCACTAAGCCGATGATATCTTCCTTGCTGGCCTTCATGGGCCGCCCGATCCCCATGTTGGGGTTGTCGTTCAGGCGGCAGGCCTCGATCAGGTCGGCTCGGCCGAGAATGAGGCCGCTCCCTTGGGGGCCGCGGATGGCCTTGCCCCCACTGAAGGTCACCAGGTCCGCCCCTTGTTTCACGAAGAGAGAGAGATTGGAGAGCGGCGGCACCTGGGCGGCGGCGTCCACGATCACCGGCACCCCGGCATGGTGGGCGATCTCCACCACCTTCTCCAGGGGCAGGGCCTCGCCGAAGCAGAACCAAGAGAGGGTGTGGTAGACGGCCGCCACCCCGTCGTCCAGGGCTCGGCGCAGCTCTTCCTCGCCCGGGCCCACCTCCAGGAATTGCCCCCCCGCCTGGCGCAGGGCCTGGTCGAAGGGGTTCCGGTGGGCCCCTTGAATCACGAAGGTTCGCTTCATGCCGGCAGTGTCGGGCAGCTGGGTGATGCGCTCCCGATCCGTGCCGGTCATGCAGGCGGCGGCCATGAGGGCGATCCCGGCGGCGGCGCCGTTGCAGACGTGGGCCGCCTCCACCCCCACCACCGCAGCGATGCGTTTCCCCGCCGCCCGGTGCAGCTCGTCCATATCCACGAAGGCGCGGCCGGCGCCGGCCTGGGCTTCCACCACCTCGGGGGGCATGAGAGACCCACCCAGCTTAGTCAGGGTGCCGGCGGCGTTGATGATGGGCACGACC
>JBBQIE010000399.1:0-3377 GCA_038324625.1 Anaerolineae bacterium
AATGGGTCTGGACCAGCGCGATACCGATGGGTACCGTCTACGGCCGGATGGGAAGCGCCTCCAGTTCATCCTTGAGTGTTATCCCAGCGAGTTGGGTGCCCCGGCGATAGACATCTTCAATCAGGTAGCGATGTACTGGCAGGAAGTGGGAATTGATGCTCAGGCCAAAGAGATAGAGCGTTCGCTCTGGAGCGAACGGGCCTCTGCCAACGAATTGGATGTGCCCTCCTACGATGGGCAGATGTTCCTCTGGGTAGTTGACCCCGGAGTCCATGTTCCCACCGGCTCTTCGCTGTGGGCTCGAACTTTCGGTGCCTGGGCCGCGAGTGGCGGTGAAGTGGGTGAGGAGCCGCCGGCCGAGCTTAAGCAACTGATAGCTTGGTACGAGGAGCTGAAGGTAGAGCCCGATCCGGACAAGCGGCTCGAGTTGGGCCACAAGATCCTGGACCACGACAACGAGATGGTCTATGTCGTGGGCACCTGCTATGTCGGTATCCAGCCGACCATCGTCAAGAATGACCTAGTGAATGTGCTCGAACAGCCTCCGGCCGAGTTCCAAAGCGGGCACGAGTCCATCACTTGGTACTTCCAGGTTTGGCGGCGAGAAGAGGCGTAGTCCAGTCGGATGGATCTGATCGGCAGGGGCGGGGCTACCCGCCCCTGCGCGCGCCCGAAAACTTCGCAGGGCCTCACTCATACGCTACCTCAGGAGTGCGAACATGCTCATTGACTTTCACTACCACACCGGCCAACCCTCCATCGAACCGGAGGCCCTGGCCAATCCCATCACCTGGGAGCAGGGGATCGCCCGATTCGTGGCTCAGGGGGTGGACAAGGTGGTGCTCTTAGGGGGCACGGGGGCCGGCACGCCTGAGTCCACCTTCAACGCCAACTTCCTCTACTACCCCGGCACCTCCCTCCGGGACGAGGTCCTGAAGGCCAAGGACTATCGGGATCGCATAATCCCCTTCGGCAACCTGGACGTGCGCTGGATGGGCAACCGGCCCGATGCCGACTTCGGACCTTTGCTCGATTGGTTCCAGGAACAGAGCTGCCTGGGTATCGGGGAGGTCACTTCCAACGTGCCCATTGACGATCCCCGCACCGTCAACATGTTCCGGCAGATTGGAGCCCGAGGGATGCCGGCCGTCATTCACAACGTGGGCTACCTTCACGGCACCTACGGTCTCCAGGACTACCCCGGAGCGCCGGGGCTGGCTAGACTTCTGCGGGAAGCGCCCGACACCATAGTGGTGGGCCACGGGCAAGGCTTCTGGGCGGAGATGGGGTCCGGCCTGACCATGGTGGAGAAGATGGGCTATCCTAAGGGCCCGTTGCAGGGGGAGGGGGCGCTGCCCAAGCTGCTGCGAGAGTATCCCAATCTGTATGGGGACATCTCCGCCGGCAGCGGGCACAATGCCCTCAGTCGGGACCCGGAGTATGGAGTGGCCTTCATCAACGAGTTCCAGGACCGCCTGCTCTTCGGCACCGATCAATCCTTCGGCCGGCCGGAATTGGTCATGCCTCACCAGGAGTTCCTCAAGGGGCTGCTGGCGGAGGGGAAGATCACGCTGGGGGTCTTCGATAAGATCGCCTGGCGGAACGCTACCCGGCTGCTTGGGCTGGACCGGAGCTAGGGGCCCGGTCAGGCATTAATCGTCATGCTGAACGGAGCCCTCCTCAGCCCCCGACGTCATGCTGAATGGAGCGTTCCTCAGCGGAATGAAGCATCTCGTCCGCGTGAGGCTATACCCTTCGCTTCGCTCAGGGTGACGGCAGGAGCGTTTCGGGGTGACGGTAGGAGCCTTCAGGAGGATGGCGAGAGCGTTCAGAGTGATGTTTGGCGCTCTGGGAAACGGGAAACTGGCGGACGAGAGGTCCGTACCAATTTTAGGCGAGGGAGATGACGATGTCGGATTCAGAGGGCAACACTGGGCTTCGGATGGCGGCGGTGACGGTGGACATAACGCCACCGGTGGGCTACTACCTGGGAGGGTATAGCTCCCGCAAGGAGCCCAGCAATGACATGCACGACCCCCTCCTGGGTCGGCTGCTTCTCCTGGATAATGGGGAGACCCGGGCGGCCATCATCACCCTGGACCTGCTGGGGCTGTCGTGGGAGCACACGCGGGCCATTCGTAAGGCGGTGAATGAGGCCGCCGATATCCCGGAGGCGCACGTTCTGGTCAACTGGTCCCACACTCACGCCGGGCCGGACACCCGCCAGTACGACTGCTATCTGTCTCAGGTGGTGGAGAAGCTGGGCGGGGCGGCGACGGTGGCCGACAGGGAACTGATTCCGGCCGAGGTCTTCTACGACGAGGACAGCATCGAGTTCAACGTCAACCGCCGGCGGATGACCGCCTCGGGCGAGATCATTATGGCCCCTAATGAGCCGGGAGTGGTGGACCGGAGAGTGCGGGTGCTGCGGTTCGATACCCCCGAGGCCCAACCGGCGGCGGTTCTCTTCCATGCCGTCTGTCACGCCAACGCCCTGCGCTCGGAGAATCTGGCCATCAGCGCCGACTTCCCCGGCTACGCCCAGGAGTTGGTATCGTTGGCCTTCGGCCCCGGTTGTACCCCCATGTTCGTGCAGGGGTGTACCGGGAACATCCGGGCCAACCTGGGCGGGGAAGACGGCTTCCGCAGCGGCGATGAGGAGGACCTCCGCTGGTGCGGGTTCTCCCTCGGGGGGGCGGCGGTGCGGGCTGCCTCTCGGTCGGGGACGCTGGAGGGCCGAGCCCGGGGGGCTGTGGGAACCGCTCTCGGCGGGGCGGAGACGGTGCTGGACCTCCAAGACCGCGAGGGCAACCCCCTGCCGTACCCCATCCAGGCCCTGCGAATCGGGGAAGTGCTCCTCGTGGCCCTGCCGGGCGAGCCGGTGGTGGAGTACGCCTTATGGCTGGAGGAGCGCATTCAGGGCTGGAAGCAGGTGCTGGTCGCCGGGTACTCGAACAACGGCCGGGCCGGCTATCTGGCTACCGCCGAGCAGTACGTCGAGGGTGGTTACGAGGGCACGGCCCCGGCCTCGAAGCTCACTGCAGAGGCCCAATCGGTAGTCCTGGACGCGGCCCAGGCGGTGGCGCAGCGGCTGCGCTAGTCCGAGGCAGTCTAGGTGATTGGAGGCAAGTGTAGTGTACAGACCGGACTACGAGACGGCCCGCGCCGAAGCCGGGTTCCGGTGGTACGTGGGCAGCAGCCAGGCGGCCCTGAGGGAACTGACCGGGATCCCGATCGAGCGCTTCAACCTCGACCCCGAGGCCTGTATCGAGGCTTATCGCCGGGGTCAGCCTCTGCTGGACGAGATGTTCGGAGAGGCGGTGACGCCGGTGCCCCTGAGTACCCCGGCGGTGAGCTATGGCCACGTGAATGGGCTG
>JBBQIE010000400.1:0-3370 GCA_038324625.1 Anaerolineae bacterium
GACGCCGTGGTCCAGGTCCCTCAAGCCTCCGAAGAAGTCCAGCACCTCGCCCAGTCGATCGGGATGCAGATCCAAGGCCAAGGTGTTGATGGTGAAGTCTCGGCGATGGAGGTCCTGCTTGATGGAGCTGCGCTCCACGATAGGAAGGGCACTGGGGCTCTCGTAGAACTCGGTGCGGGCGCCGGCGAGATCAATATGCTCCGGCAGGCCCACGGCCCGCATCCCTCCGCCGGCCCGGCCGCCGTCGTCGAGGAGCCACTTGGCGGTGCCGAAGCGACGATGACCGCGGACTTCGCCGCCGAGGATATCGCTGAGGCGCTCTGCCAGGGCGATGGCGTCCCCCTCCACCACCAAGTCCAGATCCAGGTTCGGGAATCCCAGCATCAGGTCCCGGACGAAGCCTCCGACAGCGTAGAGGTTGAAGCCCATGGCCTCCGCCTCCTCCGCCGCCCGCTGCAACAAGTTCCACAGTGCCGCCGGCAAAGCGCTTTGGAGCCGATCCGCCACTCCCACCGGGCCGGCCCGCCCCTCCTCATCGGCCGCCCATAGCTTGATCAGGTCCGTCCGAGTGACGATGCCGATGACCTTACCCTGCTCCACCACCGGCACTTGCCCGATGCCGTGCTCGGTCATCAGGCGCTGGAGTTCGCGCAGGCCGGTGCCGGGGGAGACGCTCACCCCCTGGGCCCGCATGTAGACCCGCACCGGGGCCCGGTCCAGCCCATGCTGCATGGCCCGGTCCACTTCCCGACGAGTGATGACCCCCAGCACCCGCTCCGCTTCCACCACCGGGAACCCCTCGTGGCCGTAGCGCTGCATCAGGGCCGCTACGTCCGCCATCCGGGTGTTGGGCCCCACCACGTGGACCCCGTAGGACATGATCTCGCGCACGGTGTGGCCGGCTTCCACCGCCAGGGGGAGAAAAGCCCGCAGTTCGGCGGTGGCCTCGGTGAGGTCCCCATCCCGGATGAGGGCAGCGGAAGCCCGCGGGTGTCCGCCGCCCCCGAAATGACGGGCTACCCGGCCCACGTCAACAGTCCCCTTCTCGCTCCGCCCCACCAGCTGGACATGATCCTGCATGTGTACCAACAGGAAAAGCGCATCCGGCTCGTAGAGGTCCATCAGTCGGTGGGCCAGGGTGCTCACCTCCTCCACGTACTCATCCGCCCGAGCCGCGGCCACGGCCACGCTCAGGCCTTCCACGGCGTAGGTGGCCAGGTTCTGCACCAGCACTTCGTATAGCGCCCGCTGTTCGTCGGTCAGGGGGTAGCTCAGGAAGCGATTGACAACTTCGAGGTTGGCGCCGGCCTCGAGCAACCCAGCCACGGCGCGGAGGTCGCGGGGGGTGGTACCGGAGTAGGTTAGGCCCCCGGTATCCTCATAGATGCCGAGAACGAACAGGGTCGCCTCCAATGGATCGAGCGGAGGCCCCGCCTCCAGCAGCCGCTCCACCAAGATGGTAGTGACCGCGCCGGTGGTGTCGAGTTCGTAGGTGGCCTGGGCCCGTGCGCGGTCCATGGGGTGATGGTCTATAATGACCAGCGGGGTCTGCTCTCTCACTCCCCGCAACTGCGGAGGAGACTGGGTATCTACCAACACCAGGGCCTCCACAGGCTCTTTGGGTAGGTCCTCGGCGCGGTGCAATGGAAGTTGATCCTGGTAGACGACGTGGAAGCCGCGCACGTTGCGATTCATCTGCCGGGGCACCACCGCCAGGGCCGAAGGAAACAGCCTCGCGGCCGCCACCAGGGCCGCGAAGCCGTCGAAGTCGGTGTTCTCGTGAGTGGCGATTAGCTTCATTCGGGCATTATATGAGGGCCGAAGAAGCGGTGGCAATCGGCATCAGCGGCATCCGCCCTTCTAGGGACGTCAGGGGAAAGGCATATTGACCGGTACAACGGAATCGGCGGCCCGAGGCCGTCGTCGAGCCCATTTCTTCGCCGCCCTCGTGGGAGCGGCCATCCTGGGCATCGCCGTGGTCTTGGTACCCTGGTACCAAGCCGATCGCAATCCCAGCATCGCTCCCAAGCGCACCATACCCAACACCGACGTCAACCCCTATGGGGCCAATTTCTTCCTGCCCCGCGAGGTGGAGGACTGGAAGCGGGAGCGCACTCTGAGTATGGCGGCGGAGGCCGGCATCCGCTGGGCCAAGATCCAGTTCTCCTGGGCCGAGATCGAGCGCGAGGCCAAGGACCGCAATCCTGAGGATCTCGATTGGGCCAAGTTCGATAGCCTAGTGGAGCTGTGCGAGCGTTACGGCCTCCGGGTCATTGCCCGCCTGGACCGGGCTCCCGATTGGTCCCGTGAGGACAACACCGTCCCCGGCCGGCCCCCGGATGACTTCGAGGATTTCGGGGACTTCGTATATGCCTTCGCCGAGCACTACCGGGGCCGGGTGGACTACCTCCAGGTCTGGAACGAGCCCAACCTCTGGAACGAGTGGGGCAACCGCCCGGTGGACCCCGCCGGCTACGTTGACCTCCTGCAAGTGGCCTACCGCCGGGCCAAGGAAGCCAACCCGGACATCTACATCCTGACGGCGCCCCTGGCCATCACCCTGGGCGAGCCCCATCCCGATCCCGGCAAGTGGCGGGCCATGGACGACATCCAGTTCCTGGAGGAAATGTACCAGGCCGGGGCCCAGCCCTACTTCGACATCCTCTCCGCCAACGCCTTCGGCATGGACGATCCTCCCGAGGATCCGCCCGGGCGGGAGAAGCTCAACTTCGCCCGCGTGGTCCTCCAGCGGCAGATCATGGAGCGCTACGGGGACGGGAACAAGGCGGTCTGGTTCAACGAGTTCGGGTGGAATGCTCCCCCCGACTCCATGCCCGATGAGCGGGCCATCTATGGTCGGGTCACCGAGGAGCAGCAGGCCGACTACGCCCTGAGAGCCATCGCGATGGCTCGGACCAGTTGGCCCTGGGCCGGGGTCTTCAACTTCTGGTACTTCCGCCAGGTGGGCGACATCATGCCGGAACAGGCCGACTACTACTTCCGCATGGTGGACGCGGACTTCACCCCCCGAAGGATCTACTACAGCGTTAAGGACGCCGCCGGCGGCCTGACCACCGCCGGACCGGGGTACCACCAGGAAACCAGCCCCGGCGTCGAGTGGGGCACGGGTTGGCAGAACGCCATCCTTCCGGAGGCCAGCGCCAGCGCCTGCGCCCTCTCCGAGCAGCCCGGCGCCACCCTGACCCTAAACTTCAAGGGGGACGGCGTAAGCCTGGTGGCCCTCAGCGATAGCCGCTCCGGTATACTATATGCCACCCTGGACGGCCGGCGGGTTCCCGGCCTACCGGTGGATGCCGAGGGCAATTCCTTCATGGATCTCTACTCCCCGGAGGTACAGTGGCAGCGGGAG
>JBBQIE010000401.1:0-3369 GCA_038324625.1 Anaerolineae bacterium
GGTGGGTTGGCAGGACACTTACTGGCCGCTGATTACGCCCCACCTCGTCGGTAACGCCTACTACATCTTCCTCCTGCGCCAGTTCTTCATGATGATACCGTCCGAGTTATCCGACGCCGCACGAGTGGACGGGTGCTCAGAGGCGGGTATTCTGTTTCGCGTCATTGCTCCCTTGAGCGTGCCGGCTTTGGCCACCGTGGGCGTGTTTCAATTCATGGCCTCCTGGAATGACTATCTCGGCCCGCTCATCTACCTCAAGACGCAGGACCTCTACACCGTCTCCCTGGCGCTGACTCGTTACCGGGGCTCCGATATGACCATCGGCAGGTGGGCCTGGCTGATGGCCGCCTCGGTAACCACACTGGTGCCCATCCTGGTGCTCTTCTTCTTTGCCCAGAGGAGCTTCATCGAGGGTATCTCGCTCACCGGCATCAAGGGCTGACCAGAGCGAGGGAGTGGCCGGCGGCCGCGGGGGCAGCCAATCATGCATTGACGGAGGGCTTCATGTCCGAGCGAGACCGCAACTTCTCCATGCAGGCCTACTGGGAACACCTCACCAAGGGCCACCGACCCCTGCTCCGCTTCGCCGGGGAAGATCGGGCCGATTGGCAGAGCTGGCACGAAGAGGCTCTGATCAAGCTCCAAGACCTGCTCGGGCCCTTTCCTGAGGCGGTCCCCCTGGACGCCGAGGTGGAGTATTCCGTTGAGGACGGCGATTTCATCCGCGAGCGGGTGGTGTTCAACTCCGAGGCGTACATGTCGGTGCCTTGCCAGGTCTTGCGTCCCAAGGCCATGGCCGCCGATGGTAGCAACGCAGCCATCGTCTGCAGCCACGGGCACGGCCCCTTCGGCAAGGATCCGGTGGCCGGGGTACGCTCCTCCCCGGAGCACGAGGCCAACATCGCGCAGCACAACTACAACTACGGCGAGCAGATGGCTCGGGCCGGCTTTCTTACCATTAGCCCTGACTTACGGGTTTTCGGGGAGCGCCGGGATGGCCCTGATCCCTTCCCCGGCAGGGATGCCTGCAACATGAACTTCATCCGTGGTGCCCTACTGGGCGTATTCCCTCTCACCCTCAATATCTGGGACATGAAGTGCTGCATTGACTACCTGGAGACGCGGCCGGAGGTCGATCCGAACCGTATTGGCATGATGGGCCTGTCTCAGGGCGGCACCATGACCACCTTCACCAGCGCCGTAGAACCAAGGATCAAGGCAGCCGACATCATCGGTTACATCAATCCTTGGCGCGAGTTCGCCTTCAAGGCCCCGAAGGTCTGCGGCTCCCAGATTGTGCCCGGGCTGTACCGCTACTTTGACACCGACGACATAGCCGGCTTGATCGCGCCACGCCCCTTGCTTTTGGAGATGGGCATCTACGACAATTGCTTCTTCATCCAGGACACGCTTGAGGGCTACGAGAGAGTCAAGCGTATCTACCAGTCGGCGGGCGCCGAAGACCGGCTCTGGGCCGAGATCCATCCCGGGCCGCACGCTTTCGGCGGCAAGAAGGCCGTCACTTTCTTCAACCAATACCTATAGCCCCATATGGACTATGGGCATCGCCCCACCCGGGCGTGCTCACGAGGTGCAGGATATGACCCCCAGGGAACGCATACTGACCGCCGTCTCGCTCCAGCAGCCGGACCGGGTGCCCAAGGACATCAGTTGGGGCTTCACTCCGCCGGTCATGGAGACCTTCCGGGAGAAGACGGGCCACGATGACCCCAACGACTACTTCGGGGTGGACATCCGCTTCGCCGGCCTGGGAATCCCCGCCGACCGGCAGGAAGCGGAGACGATCCGCCGGCGGGAGGCCTTCGCCCCTTACCATCCCGACCTGCCCGCCAATGCCGAGCTGACCGAGTGGGGCAACGCCCTCCTGCCCGGCACCTTCTACCACTTCAACCGCTACCTCCCGGCCATGCGCTCCTTCACCTCCCTGGCTCAGTTCGAGTCCTACCCCTTCCCCACCTTCGAGGAGGAGTGGCGCCGGCAGCCGGCGGCGGAATCCATCCGCCGGTTCCATAGCCGAGACCTGGCCGTGGGCGGGGGCATGGCCACCACCATCTTCGAGGTGGCCTGGCAGATGCGGGGCATGGAGGAGCTGCTCCTGGACTTCCAGCTCCGCCCGGACCTGGCCGCCTATCTCCTGGACAAGGTCACGGAAGTGCGCCGGAGCCAGGCCCGCTTCTTCGCCCTCCACGATGTGGACGTGCTCATCCTGGGGGATGACGTGAGCATGCAGACGGGAATGATGATGAGCCCCACCACCTGGCGCCACTGGTTCAAGGGGCGCATGGCCGGTATCATCGAGGTGGCGAGGGCGGTCAAGCCCGGCCTGCCCATTTTCTACCACTCGGACGGCAACCCGGAGGCCATTATTCCCGACCTGATCGAGATCGGGGTCACCATCCTGAACCCCATCCAGCCGGAGTGCATTGACCCAGTGATGGTCAAGGAGCGCTACGGGGACCGCCTGGCCCTTTGGGGCACCATCGGCACCCAAACCACCATGCCCTTCGGCACCCCCGACGAGGTCCGGGCCGAGGTGAAGCATCGCATCGAGACCGTGGGCCGGGGCGGGGGCCTGGTCCTGGGCCCCACCCACTCGCTGGAGCCGGACGTACCCTGGGAGAACATCGTGGCTCTATACGAGGCCATCGAAGAGTACGGCGCATACTGAGGCCGAGTATCCAACGCTAACGTGGGAGAAACGAACATGGGACTCAAGATCGGCGTCTGCGGGGCCGGGAGCTTTGCCGGCAGTTTCATCCCCCTCTTCCAGGCCCACCCGGAGGTGGAGGAGGTGTGCCTGGCCGAGGTCTTCCCCGAACGGCGACGCGAACAGGCGGCCCGCTTCGGCATCGAGCGCACCTTCGCCACTCTCGACGAACTCTGCGAAAGCGACGTTGATGCCGTGGCCATCATCACCCAGCGCTGGATGCATGGGCCCCAGGCCCTACAGGCCCTCCAGGCCGGCAAGCACGTCTACTCCGCCGTCCCCGCCGGGATCACCGTGGAGGAGATCGCCCAATTGGTGGAAACGGTCCAGTCCACCGGGCTCACCTACATGATGGGGGAGACCAGCTACTACTACCCGGCCACCATCTACTGCCGGGAGCGCTTCCGCCAGGGCGACTTCGGTCGCTTCGTCTACGGCGAGGGCGAGTATATCCACGACATGTCCCACGGCTTCTACCAGGCCTACCAGCACAGCGGCGGCGAGGAGTGGAAGCGCACCGCCTCCTTCCCCCCCATGCTCTACCCCTCCCACTCGGTGAGCATGATCGTCTCCGTGACCGGGGCGCACATGACCTCCGTCTCCTGCCTGGGCCAGGTGGACCAGAGCGACGACGGCGTCTT
>JBBQIE010000402.1:0-3366 GCA_038324625.1 Anaerolineae bacterium
GGTGTCGTCGGCGCGGATGCGACCGGTCTACCTGGACACCATCGCCCACGAGTTCCCCCGGCTGAACTGCATCTGCGCCCACCTGGGCATGCCCTGGTACGAGGAGGCGGCGGCTCTGGCCCGCATCCTCCCCAACGTCTATGTGGACCTCAGCGGATCACCGGCGGGGTGGAGGGTGCAGAAAGACGCGGACTTCTTCCGGTCGTTGTTCTACTGGCCGGGGGTCTGGAAGAAGGTCCTCTGGGGCTCGGACGTCCACTACGCCGACGTCGAGGCCGCCCTGCGGCGGGACCAGGCCTTGGTGGAGGCGCTGGGACTGACGCGCGAGGAGCGGGATGCCTTCTTCGGGGGCAACCTGCTATCATTGCTGCCAGTGGGTTGAGGGAGGAGGAGACCAGGTGGTTCTAGCCCCTACCGTGAATCGGAAGCTCACGTGACTACAGCCGACCTCCTGATGGGCCGCCTGTCGCTCCTGCAAGGCTACATCGCCGAATTGGGGCAGATATGCCCGACGACGCCGGAGCAGTATCTCGCGGACAATATGCTCAAGCGGGCGACGGAACGTACTCTGCAATTAGCCTGGGTGGCCGGCATGGACATCAGCCGGCGGATAGCTTCCGCGTATTTGCCGCGAGGATGCGTGGATAGCTCTGATGTCTTCGGCGTTCTGGTTGACCTTGGAATCATCAGCGCCGAACTGGCTTCCAGATTGGTCCCCGTGGCCGAACTCAGAAACCCCTTGGTACACGGATATGCGTTGGACGACCGCCAGGTTTTCTGCGTTCTCCAGAACGGCCTCGGGGACCTGGCCCGATTCGCCGAGGCAGTCGCCCGGTACGTCGGTCTGTGACCCCGCACCATCAATCCACACTCAGAGGTGCTCCTGTATGAACTCGCCCGCCATGACCCTACGCTTTCTCGGCACCGCCGCCGCCGAGTCCTACCCCGCCCCCTTCTGCACCTGCGTCAATTGCCAGGTGGCCCGGCGCCACGGGGGGCGCGACATCCGTCGCCGCAGTGCTCTTCTGGTCAACGACGACCTCCTGATAGACTTCGGACCCGATGTCTTCCAGAGCTTCCAGGCCTGGAACCTGAACGCCGCCAACCTCCGCACCCTCCTGGTCACCCACGGCCACGCCGATCACCTGGCAGCGGACAATCTGGGGTATCGGCGCCCCGGTTTCCGCAAGTGTACGGAGCTTCCCCCTCTGGCGGTATACGGGCCGGGGGATGCCATGGACATCGTTCTGAACCTTATGGGCCCCTATCTGGAGGAGGCCGGCCTGCGCGTCATTCCCATCGAGGCCGGGGATGAGATCGAGGCCGAGGACTACACCATCCGGGCCCTCCCGGCCGCCCACGGTGGCGAATCCCACGAGTGTCTCCTTTATCTGGTGGAGCGCCAGGGGCGCCGCTTCCTGTACGGTACCGACACCGGCCCCTTTCCGGAGGCCGCCTGGGAGGCCCTGAGGGAATACCCCCCGAACCTGGCCATCCTGGATGGGACCATGGGCACCCTCTCGGCCGGCAGCCACATGGGTATGGCCCAGGTGGCCGAGACGGCCGCGGAGTTGCGGAAGATCACCGGTGAGGGGATCGAGATCATCGCCCACCACTTCTCCCACCAGGCCAACCCCGCGCATGAGGAGTTGACCCGCATCTACGGTGCCGACGGCATCCGGGTGTCCTATGACGAGATGGCGGTGGACCTGTAGGGACGGCGCCCGCCGCCAGGTGCATTTCAGCTTCTGGAGGCGGAGGCGCTAGGGGCCGGCGGCGGACGACGGTAGGGGCGCCGCTCCTCCGCAAAAAGCGCGGCTCCGCGATGCCCCTACACGACTCGCCCCAAAACTGGATGCTAAATGCACCCCCCGAGTCTCATACCATCCTGGTAGGCTTGCCGCAAAGGTGTATAATAGGTTCACTGTCGGGTAGACGCCGGGCAGGGGCGGACCGATTCACGTTTGACTGCCCGTGTGCCGGCTAACAGCGACGTTGGTGCCCCGACTCCTGGTTATCTCTTACTGTCTGTCGCGCGGGAAGATGCCTCGCTACAAAGACGCCACTGCCGGAGGTGATATGGGTACCTTGCTGCTTGCTCTCGACGGGGACTCTCTCTCCCAGGAAGACCGGGACCGGATAGGCTCCCTGGCACCGGACCGTCGCCTCCTGGTGACCAACGACCGAGCGGAGATCGAGGCCGCCCTGGACGACCTGGAGATCGTGGTCGGGGGCTTTCCTCGCGATCTCCTCCCTCGGGCCAAGAGCCTCCGCTGGATGCAGCAGTGGGGCGCCGGGGCCGACTGGCTCATGCGCACCCCGGAAGCGGTGGAGATGGACTTCGTCCTCACCAATGCCTCCGGCGTCCATGCCGTTCCCATCAGCGAGCACATCCTCGCCTTCATGTTCGCCTTCGCCCGCGGCATCCACTATTCCGTCCGAGCCCAGGAGCGGCACGACTGGTCCGGGCCCAAGCATCGCCCTTCCTTCGAGCTGGCCGGCAAGACGGCCCTGGTGATCGGGGTGGGGGCTATCGGGGAGAGGACCGCCCGCATGGCGGCGGCCCTGGAGATGCGGGTCCTGGGCCTGCGCCACGACCCCTCGCTGCCGGCGGAGGGAGTGTCGGCCATGTACGGGCCGGACCAACTGCTTGAGGTGCTGCCCCAGGCCGATTTCGTGGTCCTCACCGTCCCCTTGACCCCCGAGACCGAGGGGATGATCGGGGAGCGGGAGCTACGAGCCATGAAGGAGTCGGCCATCATCATCAATATCGGACGAGGACGGACCATCCAGGAGCAGGTGCTCATTCGAGCCCTGAGGGAGGGGTGGATCGCCGGGGCCGGCCTGGACGTCTTCGCGGTGGAGCCGTTGCCGCCGGACTCCCCTCTCTGGGACATGGAGAACGTCATCGTCACCCCCCACCACTCGGGGAGCACCCCCCGCTACAACGAGCGGGCCATGGATATCTTCCTGGACAACCTAAGCCGATACCTTGCCGGACAACCCCTGCGCAACGTGGTGGACAAGCGGCAGGGCTATTGAGGAACGGAGAACCGGCAGCAACACGTTAGGAGAGATCCGATCATGAAGTATCGCAATTTCGGCCGGATGGACTGGAAGGCCTCTGCCCTCGGCTTCGGCTGTATGCGCTTTCCCACCACCGGCGAGTACCCGGACATTGACGAGCCGGAGGCCATCCGGATGCTCCACTACGCCATAGACCACGGCGTGAACTACCTGGACACCGGCTACCCTTACCACGGCGGAAACAGCGAGAAGCTTCTGGGCAAGGCCCTCCAGGGCGGCTACCGGGAGAAGGTCAAGCTGGCCACCAAGCTCTTCCCCCCTCGCCTGGAGACCCGCGAG
>JBBQIE010000403.1:0-3359 GCA_038324625.1 Anaerolineae bacterium
GCCCGGCTGGTCGAGCCGGTCCACCTCCACCACCAAACCGAGACGGACCAGAGTCCGCAAGGGGCTGTCGCTGTTGACGCCCCGCACCGATTCGATCTGGGCCCGAGTGGCCGGTTGGCGGTAGGCGATGAGCGCCAATACCTCGAGAGCGGCGTTGGAGAGGCTGACGTGCTCTTCCGAGCGCAGATATCGCTGCACCGTCGGCGCCGCTTCCGTGGCCGTGGTCATCTGCACCATATCCGCTTGGCGAATGATGGCCAGGCCCCGGCCGGCCAAGGACGCCTCCAGCCGGGCTAGGGCCGACTCCGTCTCACCGCGATCCGCGCCCAGAGCCAGAGCCAGGGCATCCAGCGACACCGGCTCCCCGGCGACGAACAGAATGGCTTCCGCCTGGGCTTCGAGAGAGAGTTGACTGACTATCTGGCTCGATACGGGCGTTTCCGTCTCTTCCTCCCCATCGTGTTGGCGGTATTGATCCTGCCGGCGCTGCTATCCTGCCGTTCTGCGCCATCCGAATCTGACGCCTGCCGCGGCCTAGCCCCCTTGGCCTCTCGCTCAACGGTGCCCTATGGCAACCTGGCGTCCCAGATAGACCGTATCCGGTCCGCCCCCCGCGACAGCCACTTCACTCTTCACCTGGAAGAGCGGGAGTTGGAGTCCTACCTCGGGGAAGAGATCCTGCCGCTACTGGGGCTGTCCGGCTCGGGGGTCCGAGTGCGGTTCCAGCCCGGCCTAGCCACCATCCAGCTCCGATCATCCGACGGCAGCCCGACCATGACCGCCATCCTTCTCGGGCCGGGGCCGGGCGCGCCGGCCCCTCTTCGAGTATCCTGCTTGTCCCTGGGTGGGCTGGATACCCCGGCGCCGGTGACCCGAACCCTGGATAGAGTGCTTTCCGAGTCGTTACGAAGCGACGATCTCGGCGTCCGGGTCACCTCGGTAGTGCTGGCCGACGGCGAAGCCTACCTCACCCTCTCACGTCGCTGAGTGCTCGCCGTCGGTGAGGTCATCCTCGTCCTCGTCAGGCTCGGAATCCCCCTCTGTGACCCCGCCGTCCCAGGCCAATGCCGGAGTCTCCGGTTCCGAGGTGGTCACCTCCATCTCCTGTTCCTCGACCACCCAGTCTGACCCTGCCTCCGGCTCGACAACCACGGGCTCCTCGACGGACTCATCGGAATCCAGATCCAACCATGCCGGCCGGTCTTCCCTTTCCTCCACCGGCTCCGGCGCCGCCGGTAAGGTGGGCAGCACCGGCATCGGGGTTTCCTCTTCCGCGACCGGCCGGGCCCAGGCTGGAGTCGGCAACTCCGGCTCGGGCGTGGAGGGCACCGGGGCAGGGGTCACGGGAGCGGTAGCCATCTGTCTCGGGCTGCCCATTCCCACTTGCCGCACCTTGACGTTGACCTTCGCCACCTTGGCGCCGATGTTGTTCTGCAGGGTGTCTTGGGCCTTGCTGATGGTAGCGTTGGTCACGGCCGGGACGCTGACTCCCGGCACCGTGGTCAACTCCACCTCTGCCAGCACCCCGTCGCGGCCCTGATCCACCGACGCCGTCACCTCGGCCACATCCGGGATCATCGAGAGTTCCAGCTCCAGGAGCCGGGCCACCGACTCCGCCGAGACCTGAGCGGTGCCCCCCTCGGCAGCGCTGACGGTGATCTGCTTCGAGCGCGCTCGGCGAAGCTCCATCCACAGCAGCCACAGGGTGACCAGCCAGAGCAGAATGGCGACCACGGCGGTGATCAGCCGGCCTCCCGTGGAGCCGAACCAGGGCGCGGCAGAGAAGGTCAGGTCCTGCACCCACCGCAGCAGCCGGTCGGGGATGGCGGCCACGATCGGCAGCAGCAGGAACCAGATTATCAGCCCAATGACCGTAACCACTCTATTGAAGGTCTTCACGATTTCCCTCCCAATCTAGCATAACACGACCCGCATTCGGACCGGGATTATACACGCCGGATCGCACTCGGTCGAGCGCGATCGCCTTCCCCGGGGCATCCGTCCCGTCATCCCCCTCGCAATGCCTACCGGCGATGCAGCGCCCAGATGGCCAAGAGCACCGCCATCACCAGCCCTGCCAGCGTGACCAGGCTCAGGCCCAGGCCCCATCGCCACCCGCTCGGGCGATAGGTGAACTCCACTCGATGCCGGCCGGCGTCAACAGCCACACCTCGGAAGAGGTAGTTGGCGCGCACAATGGCCGACGGCTCGCCGTCCACCTCCGCCGCCCAGCCGGGGTAGAAGGAATCCGTCAGCACCAAGTAGCCGGCGCCTGGAGCCTCGACCTCGACCGCCACTCTCTCCGGCTCATAGGACAGCACCCGCGTCTCACCGCTCACGCCGGCGCCGGCACAGGATGAATCGCCGTCCGTGACCAGCACCGTCGTCTCTCGCGGGTCCACCGTCCCTTCCGCCAAAGTCGCCAGGGCTCGTTGGGCGTCGGGCACTGCCAGCACACAGGAGGTGAAGTAGGCTCGAGGCAGCGTCTCCCGATACCGGTAGATCTTCACGTCACCGTAGTGAACCGCCTCCATCTCGCCGTTGGGGCTGAGCAGAACCGGCACCGAAGCCCCGGCCTCGCTGTTGATCAGAGACAGACCTCGGAGGACCGGTGCCTCGTCCTCTCCCGCCTCAACCCTGATCTCCGTCAAGAACGCCGCCCTATCCAGCGGCAACACCAAGTGGTAGAGACCGGCCTCGCCCTCGATCGTCCTCCCCTCGATGATCCCCCCGTCTGGCAGTAGTGCCCGGGCCGAACCCCCGGTCACGGTGATGCCCACCCTCATCGCATTGCCACCTTCTTCGACGAACTCCACCGCGACCTCGGTTTGGCCGCCGTCGTCGCCCGCCTCCAGCACCAGACCCACCGCCGTTGTGGCGGGGAAGTCCGGCAAGGGAATGGTGGCCTCCTGGCCCGGTTCCGGCCGGAACGACAGCCCTAAGTCGTAGTACACTCCGTCCAGCCACACATCCCCCAGCCGGTCCCGCACCACCAAGCCGATACCGGCCAGGGCCAACAAGCTCTTCGAGGGCACGTCGGCCAGGTGCTCGCCCAGGCGGCCGTCCTCGGCAACCTCCTCGGCGGGAAGAAAGAGCGACTGGAAGCGGACGAAGTCGGCCGTGGGGAGGACGCCCCCGTCGTAGCCGTCCACCGCGAACAGGTGCCACTGCAAGGCCAGGTTCCGCGTGAGCGTCTCCTCCGCCTTGGACCCCACCAGGAGGCCGTAGCGGCCCTCGGCCGACAGGTTCGCTCCCAGCGTGGCCAATAGGTCCGGCATGTCCCCGGTGTCGAACCCCGGGGCGGTGACTGCCAGGAAGCGATCGAGGCCGGCCTCCCGCTTCAGCACCTGCACCGACCG
>JBBQIE010000404.1:0-3351 GCA_038324625.1 Anaerolineae bacterium
ACGGGTGTTGTAGTCGGCCATCATCTTGGGCTTGCGGGTGAGGACCACGAACTTGCCGTTCAGGTCGCGGGTGAACAGGGCGTTAGTGCGGTCGCCATGACCGGGAGCCACCGGCTCCGGCACCAGGGTCCAGCGCACCCCATCGGGGGAGAAAGCGGCGTACAGGCCCACCGTACCGGCAGTGGCGGCCCGGTAGATCATCTTGTAGCGACGGTCGGAGCTCTCGTCCTCCGGGTCGTAGACCACGCTGGGGCTGTCCAGGGCCCCGCCGGGGTCAACCACGATGTTGTTGTCACGGGAACCATCGAACTCCACAAGGCCGAGGTTGGGCTTCTCCCAGTTGATGCCGTCCCGGCTCTCGGCATAGCAGACGAACCGCTTAGTGCCCGGATCGGTGAGGGGCGAGAGGGTCTGGTACCACATCCGAAAGCGGCCCTCGTCCCGGTCATACATGGCCGTGCCCCAGAGGAACAGACCCAGCCCCTCCCAGGGCCGGTCGGGGACGATGATGGGCTGGGAGTACTTCTCCGGCCGATGTACCGTCCGGCCCACGCGGTAGGTCTCCTCGATCAGGGCGTCGTCGGCGAAAAGCTGTATCTTGGTGAGATCCATGCTGTTTCCTCCATGTATGTCGGCGATGGGGAACCTCACCCCCAGCCCCTCTCCGACACGGAGAGGGGAGTTCCGGCTCCCCCTTCCTTCGCAGGGAAGGGGCAATAGGCAGAAGCGCAGCGCCTGCCGCCGGGGGGTTAGGTAGGCCCTACACAAACCGAAACGCGTACAGGTCGGCATCCACCAATCGGAAGCGAACTCGCACCGGCGTACCCGCCAGGGCGGCCAAATCCGCCCCGTCCTTCCAGCGCACCCGGCGCTCAAGATCGTCGCCGAGGACCTCCACGCCGTCATCCAGGGCGAACCCGGGCAGGGGCACGCCGTGCAAATCTTGCAGCTCCACCCGGACGCTGCCGGCGGCGGAGGCAGCGAAGTTGATCTCCAGCTCCTTCCCGGTGAAGGTCAGGGGCCGGGTGATCACCTCGCCACCCCGCAGGCCCGCTCTCACTGAGACGAAGCCGTCCACTCTGAGGGTGTAGCGGCGGTAGACCTTGCTGAAGTGGTTCCGGCGGCTTCCCTCGGAGGCGTAGAAGGACAGTTCGTCCGGCGCCCCCTCCACGTCCGAGGCGGTGGTGACGATGCCCCAGTTCAGGTAGTTGTCGCCGTAGATCCAGTTGTCTATCGGGCGCAGCCCCGGGGGGATGAAGGCCTCGCCCCAGCGGTTGAACTCCACCCCGTCCCGGCTGGACATGAACACCGTGTCCGTCAGGGCGGTGCCGATGCGCTCCTGTCCGGTCCTCTCGATGATCGAGCGTCGCCTCTCCGGCTCCGGCAAGTCCTCGATGGCCTCGGACCAGGGACGCTCCACGTAGCGGGAAGGAAAGCCGACGAAGATGTGAGGGGCCCGGTAGTAGGGTATGACCTGGTTGGTATACAGCTCCTCCGTCTCGGCGCCGGGGTAGTAGAGCCACTCCGGGGGGCTCCAGTGCAGGAAATCGTCCGAGACGGCCGTCAGGATGGCCCGGATGCGCTTTCCACCCGGCCCCGGGAAGAAGTCGCGCCAGTAGGCCCGGTATTGGCCGCGGACCGGGTCCCAGAAGGCCAGGTTCTGGGAGTCGAAAGCCCCCTCGGAGATGACGTAGTCCTCGCTGAGCATGGACCAGTGCAGGCCGTCGGGAGAACTGAGGGCCACCAGCCCCCTGCCCCCCAGCTTGGCGTTGCCCAGGCGGCCTGGGGCGGAGAGGGTCTTGTAGCGGTGCTCCGGTCGGCAATCGGGGTTCTCGTCTCGAAAGACGGCGAAGGCGTGGTCACCGAACCGAGTGATGCCGTCCTCAATCCAGATGACGTTGTTGTCCGAGGTACCGTCAAACTCGAACAGCCCCAGCGAAGGGGCCTCCCAGTGGATGCCGTCACCGCTCTCGGCGTACTGTATGAGCCGGGTGCTCTTCTCCGGGTCGTAGTGATACCGGCTCACGCCGTAGTACATGCGGTATATGTCCCCGTCCTGGAAGACGGTCATGTAGGCGTGCCCGGCCCGCAGGCCGCTGCCCTTCTCGTGTACCACCGGGTCCGACATCGCCGGGTAGACGATTTCCCGGCGGACCGGCCGGTGCAGGTGCAGGGCGGCGGTACCCCGGATGCTCTCCAGGAGGTAGTCGTCTACCATCAACTCCCGCCGCGAGCCGATCGCGATTGGTTCCATGTGCCTCACCACTCCTTTCGTCTATAGGGAACCTCTCCCCCGGCCCCTCCCCTGAAAAGGGAGGGGTGACTCGGCTCCCCCTTCCTTCGCAGGGAAGGGAGTAATAGGCAGAAGCGCAGCTCCTGCCGCTGGGGGTTAGGTTGGCTCTACGTCCCCGTGCGCCCGGTCAAGGCGATGCCACGGACGAAGTAATTCTGCCCCAGGAAGAAGATGATTATCAAGGGGAGAGAGGTGAACACCGTGGCGGCCATGACCAGGCCCTGAATGGGCTCGCCGATGCGGGCGGAGACCGCCTGCCTGAGGAACTGGAGCCCGATGGAGAGAGGGAACAACTCCGACCGGTGCAGGTAGATCAGGGGCTGCAAGTAGCTGTTCCAGTTGCCGATGAAGGTGAAGATGGCGATGGTGGCCAGCACCGGCTTCATCAGAGGCAGGAGTATGCGCCACAGGATGCCGAACTTGCTGCAGCCGTCCAACTCCGCCGCCTCATCCAGCTCCCGAGGCAGAGTGAGGAAGAACTGCCGAATGAGGAAAATAGAGCTGGCACCTCCGAAGAAGGCGGGCACGGTGAGGGGAAGCCAGGTGTCAATCCAGTGCAGTTGTCGGAATATGACGTAGCTGGGGATGAGGGTCACCCACCAGGGAAGCATCATGGTACTCAGCATCACCGCGAAGGCCGTGTTCCGGCCCCGGAACTCCAGCCTCCCGAATCCATAACCGGCCATTGAGCAGCTGAAGAGGGTGCCGACGATGTTTATGACGGTAATGATGATGGTATTGAGGTAGAACCGGGAGAAGGGCACGCGCACCCAGGCCTCCGGGTAGTTCTGCCAGTAGATGGTGGAGGGCAGAACCGCCGGGGGTATGCGGTTGAAGTCGGCATAGGTCTTCAGGGAGCCCGATACCGTCCACAAGAGGGGAAACATGAACCAGATGAAGCCTATGATCAGGCCGAGCCAGGCGACCGTTTTGCGGATCGCCCGCTTGCGACGCTTGGAGTCGGAGTAGCGCCGCCGCGGGGCAGCCAGGGTGGTCATAGATCCTCCTGCTCACGAACTTGCTGGCGGATGAGGGAACCTCTCCCCCAAGCCATTTGG
>JBBQIE010000405.1:0-3351 GCA_038324625.1 Anaerolineae bacterium
GTCGCCCACCGACCCCATGAAGGGCCGTACCCCCGCCTGCCGACAACGCTGTCCGAAGGCGAGAGAAGTGTACTGACAGCCCTGGTCAGAGTGATGGATCACTCCCTGGGGCCGGCGCTGAGACAGGGCCATGTCCAGGCCATCAAGGACCAACTGGGTCCTCAGATGGGTGGCCATGGACCATCCCACCACTTTGCGGCTGAAGGCATCAAGCACTACCGCCAGGTACAGGAATCCAGAGTCGGTGGGAACGTAGGTGATGTCGGCCACCCGTTCCTCCCTTTCCTGGGTGCTAAGGCCGTCCAGGCGCTTGCCTTCGTCTCTATCTGCCTGAGTCACCCAGTTACGGATGGACTGCGCCGTGGGCTCGAACTCAGCAGCCAGCTCCTCGGGCGTGCGCCCCACTCGCACAAGCTCGACCATCCGGCGCCTGAACTCCGGCGGATACGCTGGTCTTGTCTTCGGCATTCCCCATGCCTCCTACACAAGCTCCATGGTATCCACCAAACCGGGCCGACCAGGGGGAGTTGGTCATGAAGTGCTGCACGTTCTGTCCGGGAGTCTGGGTCTTTCGCCCGATGTTGGCGAAGTTGCGCTCTTCCTCCATGCGCAAGAGCCCGCTCAAGTATCTGTAAGCGTAGTCGCTGCCGTCGCGCGTCTGGGTGCGAAAGCAGGGCCGGAACCGCTGCCACAACTAGAGCAGACCCTGCGCCAGATCGGCAATCGCTTGGGGCGACAGCCCCCACCGTCGGATATCGAATAGGTTCCCTGATTGGTCAGAACTTATGACATACTCTACACCCTGCCACCACCCGACCAATCTGGCTAATGTAACATTGTCAAGCTAGCCACTATCCACTCACCACTTCCCCCACGTCCACCAGGTAGACCTGGCGCTCGCCCTCGTGGATGGAGTCGAAGGAGACTTGGGTGCCGTCCCGGTTCCAGCGGGGGTGGAGGTCGGTGCGGATCTCGCCGGTGATCTCGGGCATGGCGTAGAAGCGGCCGACGTCCACGCGGGTGTTGCTCTCGGGGTGGTAGAGCATGAGGGTGCGCTCGGAGGTCTCTCGATCGGGATAGGTGTCGTTGAGGATCCAGCGGCGGTCGGGGCTATAGGAGCAATGGCCGTCCTGGAGCAGGACGTCCCCACCCACGACCTCCACGTGGTCGGACTGATCTCGGTACAGGTGGAAGTGGTCCTCGCCGTTGTGCTTGGACCAGGCGAGGATGTGGTTGTCGTCGCGCCAGTCGAAGTGAGACACCAGCCCCTCGCGCTCCAGCAGGGCCAGGTCGCTGCCGTCCGGGTTGGCGGTGAAGAGCCGGGTCTGGCGGAAGCCGCCGCCCCGAGAGTCGCGCCAGCGATGGAGGAAGAGGAAGCGGTTGCCGGAGGGGTTGAACTGGAGGTGGTTGAACCAGTGCTCGACCCCGGCCATGTCGGGGGTGGGCTCGAACCGGCTGATCTGTGCCAGGCTGACGATGAGGTCCGATTCGCCGCTGTCCAGATCCATGAGGTAGATGCCATCCTCGGCGGGGGCGAGGTCGTCGGCCCAGATGTCGGGCACCCCCACGTAGCCGTAGCCGGGACGAGTCCGAGCCACGCGGGAGAAGTTGAGGGTCACGGCTTGCTTGCCGTTGGGAGACACGGCGTAGATGGGCCGGGACAGGATCCGAGTCTCGCCGGTATGCACGTCCAGGATGACGGCGGCGTAGTGGTCGCGCTGGTGGGTGTTGAAGATGATGAGCCGGTCGGGGGCGGAGCCCAGCCACTGGAGGTGGGTGCTCTGCTGCCAGTTCCAGGCGGTGGTCTCGGCCAGGGGGCGCCAGCGGTTGCCGTTGTGGAGGTCCAACATGCCGATGACGGCGATATCCTCCGGGGTGGGAGGACGGGTCATGAAGGCGGTGCCGAGAGCCAGGTGGTAGCGGCCGGTAGCGTCCCAGGGGCACTTGTCGTAGTAGCCGAAGAAGTGATAGAGAGGGTCCTGGGTGATCGGGAGGGCGGGACGGATGTGTTCTCGGATAGGCATGAGTTCTCCTTTGGCAGGCGGCGCCGGTGCAAGCCGGATTATAGGCGCGGCGGCCGGAGGAGATCAACGCCCGGGCGGTCGGCAGGCGGCCTTGACAGGCGGCTCAAACTATGGTCTAATCCTAATTAC
Organism: Anaerolineae bacterium; assembly: GCA_038324625.1. Classification (GTDB taxonomy): domain Bacteria; phylum Chloroflexota; class Anaerolineae; order DRVO01; family DRVO01; genus JBBQIE01. The sequence goes on from JBBQIE010000405.1 coordinate 2,154, forward strand.
AAATGATTCCTATTGACAATGGCAGTCATATGGCCACTAATGACGACGACACCAGGGCTTGGATGGCCCAGTTTGAGGAGGCCCTCCGCCGCGCTGGAGTGAAGGTCACCCAGCAGCGCTTGGAGGTCTTCCGGGAAGTGGCCGGCACCGCCGAGCACCCGGACGCGGAGACCGTCTACCAAGGCGTGCGTCGGAGGATGCCGACCATCTCTCTTGACACCGTGTACCGCACCCTCGGGCGTCTGGTGGACCTAGGCCTCGTCGGAACCCTGGCCCCGCCGCGGGACCGGGTGCGTTACGACGCCAATCTGAAGCGCCACCACCACTTCGTCTGCACGAGGTGCGGCAGGGCCCACGACTTCTATAGCGATGACTTCGATCGGCTGCCCGTGCCGGAGGTGGTGAAAGAGCTGGGAGAGGTGGAGACCACTCACATTGAGATGCGAGGGCTTTGCTCGCGGTGCGCCGCGATGAAGCCGGGGGAATCGGGCGGTTCGGACGATTCGACAACAAAGAAGAAGGAGGACGATCGTGAAGAATGAAAAGGACACCATGACCACCGGGGTCGGCATGCCGCTGGACGACGACCTGAACTCGGCGACCGCCGGGCGCGGGGGCCCGGTGCTGATGCAGGACGCCCACCTGCTGGAGAAGCTGGCCCACTTCGATCGGGAGCGCATCCCGGAGCGGGTGGTCCACGCCAAGGGGGCTGGCGCCCACGGTTACTTCGAGGTGACCGGGGACGTCAGCTGCTACACTCGGGCCGCCTTCCTGTCAGACGTGGGCAAGCGCACCGAAGTCTTTGCCCGCTTCTCCACCGTGGGGGGTGAGAAGGGATCGGCGGACTCGGAGCGTGACCCCCGAGGGTTCGCGCTGAAGTTCTACACCGAGGACGGCAACTACGACATGGTGGGGAATAACACCCCCATCTTCTTCATTCGCGACCCCCTGAAGTTCCCGGACTTCATCCATACTCAGAAGCGCAATCCGGCCACTAACCTCAAGGACCCGAATATGTTCTGGGACTTCCTCTCGCTCACCCCGGAGTCCATCCACCAGGTGACCATCCTGTTTTCGGACAGGGGCACCCCGCGCACCTATCGCCACATGAACGGCTACAGCAGCCACACCTTCATGTGGTACACCGCCGACGGCGACTACTACTGGGTGCAGCTTCACTTCAAAACGGAGCAGGGTA
>JBBQIE010000406.1:0-3345 GCA_038324625.1 Anaerolineae bacterium
CAACATTCAGCATCAGCTCATTGGTTTGGCACAAAAGCAGCCGGAGTTGGTGGCGCAGGTGATCCAGTTCTGGCTCAACGACTCAGCGCCACGAAGAAGGGGGTAACAAAGAGGCAATGGCCGTAGCCGACCTGGATCTGCGGGGCACCGAGAAAGCCGCCATTCTCCTGATCTCACTGGGCTCCGACCTGGCCTCCGCCGTTTTGCGTCATTGCAGCGAGTCGGAGGTGGAGCGACTCACCCTGGCCATCTTTAACACCCAGGCCGTTCCCGGTGGCATCAAGGACGCGGTGTTCGAGGAGTGCATGCAGTTGACTCGGACCTCGGCGGCCCTGGAAGAGGGCGGCGAGGAGTACGCTCGCGAGCTTCTCACCCGCACCTATGGCGGTCAGCAGGCGGTCGAGTTCCTGGAACGGATGGCCGGCAAGTCTCTGGATCGTCCCTTCGAGTTCTTGGACAATGTGGACCCCGCCCAACTCGCCACCTCTCTGGCCAGCGAGCACCCCCAGACGGTGGCCCTTATCCTCTGCTATCTCACCCCCAAGAAGGTGGCGGCGGTCCTGGCCAGCCTGGACGAGCAGCTTCAGGCTGAGGTGGCCACCCGCATCGCCATGATGGACCGCATCTCCCCCGACATCGTGTCGGAGGTGCAGAGCGGCCTCCGACGGAAGATGGCCTCTTTCCTGGCTCGGGAGTACTCCACCATCGGCGGAGTCAACTTCCTGGTCCGGGTGCTGAACCAGTCGGACCGTACCACCGAGAGGGCCATCCTGGAGAACCTGGAGGAGACCGACTCCACCATCGCCGAGTCCGTCCGCCGCAACATGTTCGTCTTCGAGGACATCATCCAGCTGGACGACCGCTCCATCCAGCGCATTCTCAAGGACGTGGACACGCGAGATCTGGTCCTGGCCCTCAAGGGCTCCAACGAGGAAGTGCGGGTGTCGGTGTTCCGCAACCTCTCCAGCCGCGCCGCCGATACCATGCGCGAGGATCTGGAGGCCATGGGTCCGGTGCGACTCAAGAACGTGGAGGAAGCCCAGCAGCGCATCGTGAACGTCATCCGCAAGCTGGAAGAGGCGGAGGAGATCCTAGTGGCCCGCGGGAGCCAAGATGAGCTGGTCGTGTAGGGTCATCAAGGAGCCCTTACCTACCCAAGACACTTGGCTGGTCGTCCGTGAGCAGCCCACTGATGGTGCCGGGGCCAACCTGGGCCAAGATCCGGAAGCGGTGTCGCACCTGCTCGCCTCCACCCAAGAGCGAGCCGAGGAGATCCTGGCCCAGGCGGAGGCGGACGCTCGCGATATCACCGTCTCCGCGGAATGCCAGTCCGCCGAGGCTATGCAGGAGGCCTCGGAGATCGGTCTCGCCCAGGGTAGAGATCGGGGCTACACCGCGGGCCTGGCCCAGGCGCAAGCGGAGAACCGGGACCAGGCTTCCCGCCTGCAAGCCCTGGCCCAACGCGCCGAGCAGGAGCAGCTACGTCAGCTGGCCGGCCTGGAGACTCAACTGGTGGACCTGGCCCTGGCCATCGCCCGCAAGATCATCGGGGCCGAACTGGCTACCCAACCGGCTCTGATACTGGAGATCGTCGCTCGCGCCATCGAGGAAGCGCACGGCTCCGGGCAACACGCCATTCGTCTCCATCCCTCGGACGTACAGCTGGTCCGCCCCTACCTTCCTCAAGCGGCGCTGGAAGCCGGGGGCCGGGAGTGGGAGGTTCGCCCTGACGATACCCTCTCACCCGGCGACTGCCTCATCGAGACCGCCTTCGGCATCGTGGATGCTACCATCGAGACCCAGCTGTCCGAGCTGACCCACCTCCTGAAAGGGGCTCCCGACGATGCCGTCCACCACGGTTGATCTTAGCCGGTACCTCAACCTGGTGGCTCAGGCCCAACCCATCCGGCGCACCGGACGAGTCTGTCAGATCGTCGGCCTCACCATCGAGGCCCAGGGAGTGAACGGCCTCCTGGGAGAGCTGTGCTACTTGACCCCCAGAGGAGGAGCCCTTCTGCCGGCCGAGATTGTGGGCTTCCGAGAGGGACGCACCCTGCTCATGCCTTTGGCCGACATGCAGGGACTCCAGGCCGGGAGCGCCGTGATCGCCAGCGGCAGTCTGATGACCGTGCCGGTGGGTCCACCCCTTCTCGGTCGCGTCCTCGATGGGCTCGGCCGCCCTCTCGATGGCAAGGGGCCCATCGTCACCGCCGAGAGGTATCCCATCACCAACGAGGCTCCCCACCCCCTGCGCCGAATCCCCATCACCAAACCGCTTGCCACCGGGGTGCGGGCCATAGACGGGTTCCTCACCTGTGGCGCCGGGCAGCGAATCGGCATCTTCGCCGGCTCCGGGGTGGGCAAGAGCACCTTGATGGGCATGATCGCCCGCAACAGCCTCTCCGACATCAGCGTCATCGGCCTCATCGGCGAACGCGGACGGGAGGTGCAGGAGTTCGTGGATCGCGACCTGGGCCCCGAGGGGATGAAGCGGTCGGTGGTGGTGGTTTCCACCTCCGATGAGCCGCCCCTGGTGCGCATGAAGGGGGCCCTGGTGGCCACCGCTATCGCCGAGTACTTCCGCGATCAGGGCATGAACGTCACCTTCATGATGGACTCCGTCACCCGGTTCGCCATGGCCCAGAGGGAGATCGGTCTGGCCATCGGGGAGCCCCCGGCCACCAAAGGCTACACCCCCTCCGTCTTCGCCGCCCTCCCCAAGCTCATGGAGCGCGCCGGGACCTCGGAGAAGGGCACCATCACCGGCTTCTATACCGTTCTGGTGGAGGGCGACGACTTCAGCGAGCCGGTGACCGACACCTCCCGCTCGGTGCTCGACGGCCACATCGTGCTCTCTCGCGACCTGGCCGCCGAGGACCACTACCCGCCCATTGACGTCTCCGCCAGTGTCAGCCGCCTCATGTCCGCCATCGTCTCGCCCGAGCATCGTCAGGCGGCGGGAAAGGCTCGGGAGGCCATGGCCGTCTATGGCCGCGCCCGCGACCTGGTGGACATCGGGGCCTACGCCCCGGGCAGCAATGCCGACATTGACCGGGCCCTGGAGCTGATGCCTCGGCTCACTCGGTTTCTCCGCCAGAGCCCAGACGAGGTGACGCCTTTGGATGAGACCGTGGCCCGTCTCCGGGCTCTGCTGGAGTAGACGATGGCCAAGTTCAGGTTCCGCCTGCAACGAGTATTGGACTACCGCTCCAGTCTGGTGGAGGCGCAGGAGGCCCAAGTAGCCCGCCAGGTTGTCGCTCTGCGGCGGGCGGAGGCGGAGCTGGAGTCAGTCCGCGCCCTTCAGCGGAACACCGTGGGTTCCCTGGAAATCGCTCCCGGCGTCAG
>JBBQIE010000407.1:0-3343 GCA_038324625.1 Anaerolineae bacterium
TGACGATGCCGGCGTGGAAGAGGCAGGGGAGCCCGTGCTCCTGGGCCCTCTCGTAGACCGGGAAGTAGCTCTGGTGGTCGTAACGCTCCCGGGGGATAGTGAGCTTTAGGCCCCGGAAGCCGGCCTCGACGGCGCGGTCCAGTTCCTCCAGGTCGTGGTCCCCCAAGCGCATGAAGTAGTACCCGACCAGCCGGTCCGGGAAGCGACGGACGGCCTCGGCCACCTCCTGGTTGTCCTGCATGGCGAAGACCGGGCCCAGCCCGCTGACGCAGACCCTCTCGATCCCCAACCGGTCGGCGGTGCCGATCAGGCCGGCGACGTAGCCCGGCTCCTGGATCAGATGAGCATGGGAGTCTATAAGGGGGGCACCACTACTCATGCCAGGCGGACCACCGGCGTCTGCGCCACCTCGGCGGTGATCACCAGCCGGGCATCCGGGTGCTCCTGGAGGAAGGAGGCGGGCAAGGCGGCGGTCACCGGGCCATGAAGCACCTTGCGAGCGATGGCCCGCTGCCAGGGCCGGTTCAGATAGAAGCGCAGGGCCCGCGCCGAGAGCAGCTCCCGCATCCCCAGGGTGATGGCCAGCCGAGGGATGGCCTCGATGTCGCCCCCGGCGGCGGTGTGGGCGTTGATGGTGCGGCTCTCCCGAGAGAGGGGAAGCACCCGCGTGGGACGCTGTCTGAACTGGGCATCGCTCACCGACTCCCCCGGCTCCGGAGGCTCGTTGAAGGCGATATGGCCGTTGATGCCCACCCCCCCGAAGCAGAGTTCCACCCCTCCCAGTTCCTGCATCCTTCGATAGGCGGCCCCCGGGTCGGCGGGATCGGGGAAGACGACGTGGTCGGGATCGGGCCGGAGAGTCGGGTCCAGTTTGTCGAGATACTCGCGCCGCATGTAGCCCCGGAAGCTGAGGGGATGATCAAGGGGGACGTAGGAGCCGTCCTCCTGAAGGTACTCGTCCATGTTGAAGAAGTACAGCTCCCGGCAGGAGACGCGGTAGCGGTTGCAGAGCTGGGCGAAACGGCGATACTGACCCACGGGGCCCACCGGCACGATGAGGACGGTGGGCCGGCCGGAGGCGGTGTTGGCCCGCAGAGCGTCCAGCATGGTCCAGGCCATGTGGTGGTAGAGGTCAATGTCGGTGTCCACGATCTCCAGGCCGATGGGGCTTCCCCGGCCCAGGGCCTCGGGGGGGATGGACGTCACGGGAATACTCATGATCGCGTCCTCCGGTGAGCGGTGCCTTACTGGTACCACGGGGGCCGGGGACGGTCAAGCGGGGACGAGGAGGCGAGCATGTCGCGGGAACGATTGGGAGTGTGTATCGTCGGTGCCGGAACCATGGGTCGCAATCACGCCCGCGCCTGGGCGAGCGTGCCTGAGGCCCAGATCGTGGCCATCGCCGACGTGGACGATGCTCGCGCCCACGATCTGGCGGCCGAGTACGGGGTGGAGCGCATCTTCACCGACTATCGCCAAGCGGCGGACCGCCCGGAAGTGCAGATCGTGTCGGTATGCGTGCCCGCCTACTTCCACCCGGAGGTGACTATCTTCGCCGCCGAGCACGGCAAGCACGTCCTCTGCGAGAAGCCCATTGCCCTCACCACCGAGAAGGCCATGGCCATGATTGACGCCGGCCGGTCCAATCGCACCCGCCTGGGGATCGGTTTCCAGTTGCGGCACCTGCAAACCACCAAGGATCTGATCCGGCTCTTGGGCGAGGGCGTCATCGGCCGCCCGGTGATGTGGGTCTACTCCTTCGCCATGCCCATCCGCCCCAAGCTGGCCATGCACGACATGCTCACCGGCAACGGTGGCCCGGTGGTGGACTTCTGCCCCCACCGGTTCGACCTCTGGCGGATCGCTTTCCAGAGTGAGCCGATCTCGGTGGAGGCGCAGGGGTTGGTCCTGGCGCGGGACCGGCCGGAGCTGCGGGGGCTGGGCCAGTTGGCCATGGACACCGCCTCCCTGATGGTCCGCTACCAGTCGGGAGACGTGGGGGCCCTGACTATCACCTGGGGCCTGCCCCCGGGGGTGAGCGGCGGCGGCCTGGCGGAGATCTGGGGGCCCAAGGGGCTGATCCAACCGGAGCTGGACCGGATACGGGTGTTGACCGAGGGAGGCCGGGAGGATACATTGGGCCCATACGGCCAGGACGCCATGGTCGAGGCCATGAGCCTACAAGCGCAAGCCTTCGCGCGGGCGGTGATCTAGGGCAAGGACCCGCCGGTGACCGGTGAGGATGGGCTGGCCGCATTGAGAGTGTCGCTTGCTGCCCTCCGCTCGGCGGAGAGCAGACTACCAATAGATCCGAGGTTGCTATGATGGAGACGAAACTGGGCTTCTTCAACCGTCCCTGGATTCCTCTGCAATTGGCGGAGACACTGGACTCCATGGTCGAGGCCGGCTCCCGGCACGTGGGGCTGCTTGGTCGCCCCGGCGGTGGGGTGTACGTGGAGTGGAACACCCCCTACGCCGATATCGAGGACATCCGTAAGCTCCTGGAAGAGCGAGAAATGGACATCCACGCCATTCTCGCCCACGTGAGCTTCGACGTCTCAACCGATGAGTCCATCTCCCGCTACCAGCAGTTCATTGACCGCGCCACCGCCCTGGGCGCCGAGCATCTCCTGGAGATGGGGGCTCACGACCCCGAGAAGTACGACATGTACTTCGACGTCATGAAGGCCGTCAGCCCCTACGCCCACGATCACGGCCTCACCATCGGCATCAAGCCGCACGGGGGGCTCTCGACCTCGGGCAAGGAGACCGCCGATGTGGTGGCCAAGATAGACGAGCCCGGCTTCCGGGCCTGGTACGATCCCGGGAACATCCTCTACTACAAGCAGTATGACCCGATCGAGGAAGCTAAGTACTTCGACGGCATCACCGTGGGCGTCTGCGTCAAGGACTGCATCGTGTCCGGCTCCGGCGACGACCTCAAGCGCGATGTCAACGTCACCCCCGGCGAGGGGCAGGTGGACTTCGAGGGCGTCTTCCGGGTGCTCAAGGCGGGCGGATTCACCGGCGGCCCCTGCCTGATCGAGACCCTGGGGCCCCAGGAGCCGGCGGAGGCGGTCACCGCTGCCGGTAAGCAGGCCCTGGCCTACATGAGCGGGGTGCTGGAGAAGGTGGGGTACTAGAGGCGCGAGGTGGGCGGTAGGGGCGGACCTGCGTGTCCGCCCGTTCCAGGCCGGCGCGGGGGCCGGCCCCTACACCGGATCTATGTTGGCGTGGGCCGGCGCCGTGCGCGCGTCGGTAGGGGCGGACCACCGCGTCATATGTTCCAACTTATTCGCGTCCGGGGTCTACCTAACCCCCCAGCCCCCTTCCCTGCGAAGGA
>JBBQIE010000408.1:0-3341 GCA_038324625.1 Anaerolineae bacterium
ACCGTCTGGCGCCGGCGTCCCCTTCCGCGGCCCAAGGTCTTGCCTCTGGCGCGAGCAGCGAGGAGCGCGGGCACCGCGAGCTCGCCTCGGGAGCCGACGCTCTGCGGCTGGTCGCCGGCCCAGACGTAGCTTCGATGAGGATACTCCCGCAATGGCCCCAGGTAGAAGACGTTCTGGAACAGAAGCTCGAATGCCAGCACGAGATCGGACAGAAAGCCGAGGTTCTGGTAGAAAGCGTTGACCTGGTCAGGGAAGCCATAGCACTTCACCGGAGCCGGAAGTGGCCAGGGCCTACCCCTGGTGCGCTTGGGCTCATAACCGGAGGAGGTCAGGTCGTACTCGATCCTGCTTCCATTGGAACGATCGTCTTCTCGACGGCGCATGCCGAAACTGTACTGCCCGGTGCCAGAGTCGAAGCAGTAGGAGAAATGACCAACGGCAATGCTGCCGGGATCGCTACGGATGGTAGCTTCGAAGGCGAGGTCCTGAATGAGGAACAGTAGCCGTCGGGCCTCCTGCTCCGGGTCATAGACACGCAGGGGCTTACCTAGCGACCAGCCAACCTCGAAGCCGAGCCATCCAGGCACCTGATGCCCATATACCAGATCGGTGAAGGTCCCAAGGTCGGCATAGGCCCGCTCGTCACCAGTGTGCAGAACCCGCGAGCGGTCGGAGGACTCGACCGTTTGCTTGAGCATCAACAGGAGCTGGAGAATGGCCGTCTTGCCCGAGCTGTTGGCGCCGAAGAGCCCGGTCAGGGGCGCCATCCTCATGGGGCCGGTATCTTCCCAGGACTTGAATCGCTTGGCTCGCAGATGAGTGATCATGATGGGTATCTCTCCTCTTCCCGCGCCGATTCTAACATGCCGGCGGCGCTTCGGTAAGAGGTGCGCGCCGCTCGCTGGGACTAGAAAGACCCCAAAGGTCTTGAAGACCTTCAGGGCCTGTTTCGTTCTACGTCCTGCCGCTACCGCTTACCGCCCGAAGTTCTTCAGGGAGACCGGCAGGTAGGTGTCGAGGGTGGTGCCGGGCGGGGGAGTGGTGGGCGGCGCCGCTACCGGCTGATAGAGAGTGGAGAGACCGGTGGTCGTTCCCGCGCTCCGGCCGGGGATGGCATTGAACTGGTTCGAGGTGCTGGTGGTGCGGATACCCTCGCCGGTGGTGAGAGCCCGCGGGAGGGTGGCGCTCCAGTTGCCGCTCGCATCTGCCGTCACCACGGCCAAGGATTGCAGGGCCTCGGGAATGGTATCGGTGTCATCCAGGAAGAGTTCGATGGTACAGAGGGTGCAGGGGCTGCCGTCGCCGCTGGTCCCGGAGGCGGCGGTGCCGACGATGCTGACAGCCTTGGCGGGCAGGAAGAGCTCGAACGGATCCGGCAGGCTCTTGCCCATCTGGATGGCATCCTCGGGTTGGGTGGCCCCGTCCACTACTGCCCAGGCAGCCGAGACCTTGAGGACATTGGAGCGCAGGGTGTTGGCGTCGTAGAGAGCCCCGTTAAGGGAGAGGTTCGACAGGCGGGAATTGACGATGCTGTTGCCGCTGATGGTGGTGTTCTTCGGGCCGTCCGACATGAAGATGCCCCGTCCGCAGACCCCCACCTCGGCGCCCGCCTGGGTCTTGCCGATCTGATTGTCCCTCACGGTGTGGCCGGTCCCCGCCACCCGGATGGCGTCCGGTTGCTGGGAGATGTCAGAGATCTGCTGCCGGAGCCCGGCGATGATGTTGTTCTCGACGACGTTGCCGGAGTCCGCCACGCTGATGCCGCCGCCGCCCAGCCAGTCATCCGCGGTGCAGATGAGGGTGGCGTCCGATTGCTTGCCGGGGGTGGTGCCGTCGGCGGCCATGCCGATCCAGTTGGCCGTCACGGTGTTGGCATCCCCGCGCACGGCCATAGCCACCCCATCGAAGCCCAGGAACTTGTTGTCCCGCACCGTGTTCCCGCTGACCCCGGCGGAGAAGGCGATCCCGGCGCTGCCGCTGCCGTCCTGAGGGTCGTTGTTTCTCAGATAGGGGGCGGTGCCGGCATCGTTGAGGCCGAACCAGTTTTCGGCCACGGTGTTCTGGCTGGAGTTGATATACATGGCCGTCTTGAAGTTCTGGAAGCCTAGGCCGTAGATCTGGTTGGCGTTTTGGGTCGCCGACTCGCCCAGCTTGATGCCGTCCCGCTGGCCGGTGCCCTCTCCCATCAGGACGATCTTGGGCCCGGTGGTGCGCCCGCCCGGCTGGGTGGTACCATCGATGATGGTACTCCCATTCAAGTAGCGTAGAGAGGCATTGGCATTGTTGGAAATACCGATAAACTGAATGCGCCATACCTGCAGGGCCGCGTCGTATCCCGAGTCGGCGGTGGGGATGTTGAAGCGGATCAGGACCGGCTTCTGGTTGGCGGGGAGGCTGCGGGCCTGAATAACCGCCCGGCGTAGAGTGCAGGGCTCGGCCGGCTTGGACACGCAGGTTGTGCTGTCGCTGGTGTCCAGGTCGGCGGTGCTGTTGACGGTGATCTCGGTCACGGCGGTGTAGGAGACGGCCAGACCGGAAACGCCCGCTTCGGTACCGTCCTGGTTGGGGTTCCCCTGGGCCAGGGCGATGGCGGCGCTGGTGAGAAGCAGCGAGAGCACGATGGCGACATTGATCAAAGGCCTGAACTTCATCTGCGTGGTCCTTCCCATGCATTGTCTCTGACCCCATGAGACTACGAAGGGCCATCACAGCCCCGCGGGGTCACATCGGATCATCGCGCCGCTTTTTACCACGATGTGACACAATCGTCAACGCCATCAGAGAACAACGACGAAGAGCCGGAAGGGCTCGAAGGCCTTATGAGGGTTGTCGAAATAAGGCGGTCACTTCCAAGTCCGAGGGAGAGCGGACGGTTTATGAACATTGGCGGAATAACCGGCCCACGTTGCATCAGCGGGATCGTTGTCCGTGAGGGGCCGCCCCGCCATTACGGTGGGGCAAAGCCGAGCTTTCGGTCGGCTGAGAATGGTCCCAGTCCGCGTAGCGGACACGGCAAGCCGTGCCTAGCGGCGGGCTTCGCTCCTCGTAGCTCGGCCATTTATGGCGGAGCGGGCGTCCGGTCGCGCAGTGGGACGCTTATCTGCTCAATCTTCATCAACCGAGGGGCTCTTTGCATGCGATGACCTGGTTATTTCTCCAATCTTCATCAGACCCGAGCGGCCCCGGATAACCAACGTCCCCGCTGAGGTAACGTGGGCCGGCTATTCGTCAATCTTCATAGGCCCGCCCTCTCTCCCGTTTCGCCTGCCGGCGCTTGCCTCAGGGCCACCTCAACCCCATTCTACCCTCACTCGCACCACGGACGTTTTCGCCTCCTTCCG
>JBBQIE010000409.1:0-3335 GCA_038324625.1 Anaerolineae bacterium
CAAGACTCCCTCCCGGCCGAGGCTCGGCGCCAAACTCATGGCCGCCGCTATCGCGTGCGCCGACTCCAAGGCCGGGATGATGCCCTCCAGGCGAGACAACGCTTGGAAGGCCACCAGGGCCTCTCGATCGGTGGCGCTGGTGTACTCCACTCGCCCGGTCTGGCGCAGATAGGAGTGCTCCGGGCCCACCCCGGGGTAGTCCAAGCCGGCGGAGACCGAGTAGGTGTCCAAGATCTGACCGTCGGGGCTCTGAAGGACGAAGGACCGGGTGCCGTGGAGCACTCCCTCCCGGCCCCGGGCCGGATCGGCGAAGCGCGCCGCGTGTCTTCCGGTTTCAATGCCCTCTCCACCTGCCTCCACCCCGATCATCCGGACCGGGTCCTCCAGGAAGGGATGGAAGAGGCCGATGCTGTTGGATCCCCCGCCCACGCAGGCGACCAGCACGTCGGGCAGTCTGCCCACCTGGGTCAATACCTGCTCCCTGGCCTCCCGACCAATCACCTTCTGGAAATCGCGCACCATCATCGGATAGGGATGGGGCCCGAGGGCCGAGCCCAGGAGGTAGTGTGTGTCTCGGACAGTGGTGACCCAGTCGCGTATGGCCTCGTTGATGGCCTCTTTCAGGGTGGCGCTGCCCGAGTCCACCGGCCGGACTTCCGCCCCAAGCAACTGCATGCGCTTCACGTTGGGGCTCTGCCTTCGCATATCAGTGCGCCCCATATACACCACGCACTCGAACCCCAGGAGCGCCGCCACGGTAGCCGATGCCACCCCGTGCTGCCCGGCGCCGGTCTCCGCCACCAGGCGCGTCTTTCCCATTCTCTTGGCCAGGAGCGCTTGCCCTAGGGCGTTGTTGATCTTGTGAGCCCCAGTGTGGGCCAGATCCTCCCGCTTCAACAGGATCCGCCCTCCCCCGGCCTGGGCCGTGAGACGCTCGGCGAAGTAGAGCGGTGTGGGCCGGCCTACATATTGGTGCAACAGGCGGCCGAGTTCGCTGCCGAAGGCATCGTCAGCCATGGCCGACCGGAAGCCCTCCGTCAGCTCTTCCAGCGCCGGGACCAGGGACTCGGGGACGTACCGGCCCCCGTAGGGCCCGAAGCGCCCGCGCTCATCGGGCCACCGGCTGGGCTGGAAGGCCGCGCTATCGGGAATCGTTTGCCACGCCATTGCTGTCCGCACTCCTCACCTCATCCACGAACTGCTGCATGAGAGAATGGTCCTTGTTACCCGGCGACTCCTCGATACCGCTGGCCACGTCTACGGCGTAGGGTCGGACCTCCGCGATGGCCGCTCCGACATTGGAGGGGCGCAGCCCACCGGCCAGGAAGACCGACTCCGAGCCAGCTAGATCGCGGGCCGCGCGCCAATCCGCCTGTCGGCCGGTGCCTCCGAGCCTGGCAGGGTCATAGGCATCTACCAGGTAGGCCCAGGGCGCGGCCTCCGGGGAGATCGGCAGGGGCTGCCCCGGCCTGGGGCGGATCGCCAGAATGACCGGACGGTCCATGGACGCCAGGTAGCCTCCGATCCGGGCCTGATCGTCCAGGTGAAGCTGGACCAGATCCAGGTCGCAGGCGGTGGCGATCTCACGGACGAAATGCGGCACAGCAGCAGCGAAAACGCCCACTAACTTGGCCAGGGAATCCGGGACGTGGTTCGCTTCCTCGCGGGCCGCGGCCACCAGCTCCCGAGCCTGGGATAGGCTTACGTACCTGGGACTCTCTCCGACGAAGTTGAGCCCCAGGAAGTCGACCCCCAGGCCCACTGCCCGGCGCACATCGTCCGTCCGCGTGAAGCCGCAGAACTTGATCTTGGTCATGCCGTCGCCTGAGCCAGGGCTCGGATCTGGGAGGCGGGATCATCGGCCCGGAGGATGGACTCACCTACTAACACGGCTCTGGCCCCCGCCGCCGCAACTTGCCGGACATCGGCGGGGGTCCGGATCCCGCTTTCGCTCACAACGAGGCAGCCGTCGGGCACCTCCGGGGCGAGATTCACCGTGGTCTCTAAGCTGACCTCGAAAGTACGCAGATCCCGGTTGTTGATCCCAATCACCGGAGGGCGGAGAGGCGACACTGCCTCCAGTTCCGCTCGATCATGGACCTCTACCAGGGGCGTCATGCCGAGCCGCAGGACCAGATCGAGTAGCAGCGGCAACTCGTCGCCCATCAAGCAGGCCACGATGAGGAGCACCGCGTCGGCGCCGGCTGCCCGAGCCTCCAGAACCTGATAGGAGGTCAGGACGAAGTCCTTGAGCAGCAGCGGCATAGCCATTCCTCCGGTCAGGGTGCTCCTAGCCGCCTCAAAATCAGCCAGGCTGCCACCGAAGAAGTTCGGCTCCGTCAGAACCGAGACGGCGGCAGCCCCATTCTCGGAGTACATTCGGCAAGTGCCGGCCACATCCAGTCCCTCGCGAATAGTCCCCGCCGACGGCGAGCGTCGCTTGACCTCGGCGATGACCGCAACTCCCTTGGCCGCGCCAAGGGCTCCGGCGAAGTCCAGTGGCCGGCGCTCGGTCGCCTCCGCCAGAGACCTCAGCGCACTCTCAGGGACGGTTCGCCGACGTTCCTCGACGTTGGCTCTGCGTCTCTCCGTGATCTGGGAGAGGATCACGCCGCCACCTCTCCGAGCCGATGAGTGAGGGCCACAAGGGCCACAAGGGCCTCGTGCGCGGCGCCGGTATCAAGCGAGCGCTCCGCTAGCGACACCCCCTCCTCCAGGGAGCCGGCCCGACCGGCGATATGAATGGCTGCCGCCGCGTTGAGGACCACTACATCTCGCTGTGGTCCTCGGCGACCACGAAAGATATCGAGGGTGATGCCGGCGTTGATATGCGGGTCGCCGCCCTTGAGATCCTCGGGCCGGGCCGGATCGAGTCCGAGGTCCCGCCCGTCGAGCGTCGCCGTGCGTGCTTCGCCGTCACGCATGACTGCCACGTGATTAGGTCCGGTGGTGGATAACTCGTCGAGGCCGCCGTGTCCGTATACTACTAGAGCCGCGGTCACACCTAGGCCCGCCATCACCCAGGCCACTGGTTCCACCAGGCCGTGATCGAAGACCCCCATGACCTGGTAGGGAACCAGGGCCGGGTTGGTCAACGGCCCAAGAATGTTGAACACGGTGCGCACTCCCAACTCTCTGCGGGCGCCCATGGCGTGGGCCATCGCTGGGTGCAACCGGGGGGCGAAGAGGAAACCAATGCCCGCCTCGTCAACGCAGCGGGCGACCTGATCCGGCGTGAGGGCCAAGTTCACCCCCAGGGCCTCCAGGACATCGGCGCTTCCGCAGGTGCTGGAAACGCTGCGATTGCCATGCTTGGCCACCGGCACTCCGGCACC
>JBBQIE010000410.1:0-3333 GCA_038324625.1 Anaerolineae bacterium
CACAACGTGAACAATCTCCCTACCTCCGAGCAGAGCCGGCCCGTCGCCACGCGAAGGACCAAGCCCGCCAAGGCGCCTCGATTATAGACAGCCCCTCAAGAGCCTGTAAAGAAAGCCTGGCCCGACCCTTGTAGCCTTTGAGACTGCTCTGCAGGACCAGTAGCAAGTTACCTCGGAGAGGCTCCCGGAGCCGGCACCCCTCTTGCCGGCCTCAGGTAGATCACCCAGTAGGTCAACCCGACCATGACGGAGCCCCCGATGATGTTACCGATAGTCACCGGCAGCAGGTTGCGGATCAGGAAGCCATACAGGTCGAGGTTGGGGAAATCAGCGGCGGTCATGCCGGAGGCGGCCAAGAACGACGAGTCCGCCTTGATGAGCAGGCCGGCGGCGATGAAGTACATGTTGGCGATGCTGTGCTCGAAGCCGCTGGCCACGAAGGCGGTAATGGGGAAGAGGATGGCCAGGATCTTGTCGGTGATCGAATGGCCGGCCATGGTCAGCCAAACGGCGATGCACACCAGGGCGTTACAGAGCATTCCCAGGGCCACCGCCTGCCAGAACCCGAGGCTGCACTTGGCCTCCGCGATCTTCAGAGCCGTTTGGCCGAGGGCTCCGCCCGCCCCGTAGTGGTACCGGGCCACGATCACGATCACGGCCGTGAGTATGGAGCCGATGAAATTGCCGATATAGACAATGCCCCAGTTTCGCAGGAGCTTGGCGGTCGAGACCTTGCCGCTGGCCCAGGCCATGACGATGAGGTTGTTGCCGGTGAAGAGCTCCGCCCCCGCCACCACCACCAGAACCAGCCCTAGACAGAAACTGAACCCGATAAGCAAGCGGGCCACGCCATAAGGAAGAGCGGCGCTGCCGGCGGCCACCGTGGTGCTGAACACCGCCCCCATCGAGATGAAGGCCCCAGCGAGGATGGCCAGGACCAGCATGGGGACGAACTCCAGCGAGGCCCGGGCCTGGCCCACTTGCTCCGCTCGCCGGGCGATCTCCTGAGGAAGCAGCGCCGAGAACCGAACTTCCGACATGTCTGTCGCCTCCCGCAGTGAAGCGATGGATCGGGCGCTCTCCAGGCCCGACTCGCCAGTGCCGATCATGCTACCAATCATGTGGTCGAGCTGCAAGCGCGATGGCGCCTACCGCCTCAGAAAGCGCCGCTCACGTTGATGCTTGACAACCGCGGTCATCGGCCGCAGGCTCGCACCCAGCCGGCCACCCGTAGGCAGGGTGGCCGGCCCTGGGCCAGGAGAGAGCCTAACTTGAACCAGCCGGAGATAGTCGGGATCGTTCTGACCGGCGGCCGGAGCCGCCGCATGGGCGAGGAGAAGGCGAGGATGGTCCTGGCTGGGCAGCCCTTGGTGGCGCACGTGGTCAAGGCTCTGAGCCAGGTAGTCTCTGAGATATGGCTGGTGGGAGGCCCTGAGGATGTGGCCGGGGAACTGGGAGTCCGCCATGCCCCGGACCTGCTGACCGGCGCCGGTCCCCTGGCGGGCATCTACAGCGGCCTGATGGCGACCGGGTCCGACGCCCTGATCGTGGCCTGCGATCTGCCTCTCCTCCAGCCCGGCCTGCTGCACGGCATCCTCACTTGCTCAGAAGGCGCTGACGTGGTGGTGCCGGTACACCGCGGCTTCTACGAACCCCTTACCGCCTTCTACCGGCAGACGTGCATCCCGGCGGCAGCGACGGCGTTGGCCGCCGGAGCGAGGAAGATCGTGGACCTGTACTCGGTCAGCCGAGTCAGAGAGATACCGGAGTCCTGCTGGCGCCGGTGGGACCCAGCCGGCCTCTCTTTCCTGAACGTAAACTCACCCGAAGACCTGGAGACAGCGCGGGGGCTCCTGGAGGATTCGCCCGGCCCTCTGCCGCCGGCAACCTGAAGCGACTGCCGCGGGCCAAGAGAGTCAGCAGATGCGAGGCAACAGCTCTCCCATGGGCATACGAATGAGGCGCCGGGTGCCGAACATGGTACGGGATACCACCTGCCCCGGATGATCGTTGGTGACCCGCCCGATCACGGCGGCCTCTCGGCCCAGGTCCTGATCGTGCCACACGCCCAGGGCCCGCTCGGCGTCGCCGGCCGCGACGAAGGCCACCATCTTCCCCTCGTTGGCCACCATCAGAGGATCGAGCCCCAAGAGCTCGGACGCGGCAGCGACCTCGGGACGGATGGGAAGGCTCGCTTCGTCCAGTTCAACGCCGAGGGCAGCCCCTTCCGCGATCTCCGACAGCACTCCGGCGACCCCGCCGCGAGTGGCGTCCCGCAAGCAGTGTACCTCTATCCCGGCCCCGAAGAGAGCTTCTACTAGGCCATGCAGGGGAGCGCAGTCGCTTCGCAAGGCACTCGACATGGAGATGCCCTCGCGGGCTAGCATGACCGCCATGCCATGATCGCCCAGATACCCGTTCACCAGCACGACGTCTCCCGGCGCCACTCGATCGGGACCGAGCGCTCGGCCTTCCGGCACCAGCCCGATACCGGCGGTGTTTACGTAGGCGCCATCAGCGAGTCCGTGTGGCACCACCTTGGTATCGCCGGTTACTATGCGCACCCCGGCGTCGGCGGCGGTCGCGGACATGGAGGCCACCAGCCTCTCCAGGGTCTCCAGGGGAAGGCCTTCCTCCAAGATCCAGCCGGCGCTCAGCCAAAGGGGCTGAGCGCCCTGGGCCGCCAAGTCGTTGATGGTGCCACACACGGCCAGCTTGCCGATGTCGCCCCCGGCAAACTCCAGGGGAGACACAACGTAGGAGTCGGTGGTGAAGGCCAGGCGCGACCCGTCGCCCGCTTTTCCGGGGAAATCGAGCAGGGCCGCATCTCCCATCTTGGCCAGTTCCGGATCTTTCAGGTTGGCCAGGAAGGTATCCGTCAGCAGCTTGCGGGTGAGGCCGCTCCCGCTTCCGTGAGCTAGCCGGATGCGCTCGCTCATGGCGCCGCCGCCAGTTCGTAGTAGGCGGCGCACGACCCCTCGGAAGACACCATGCAAGGCCCCACCGGCGATTCCGGGGTGCAGGCGCTACCGAAGAGAGGACAGTCCACGGGCTCCATCACTCCCCGCAACACCTCCCCACACCGACAGCCGGCCGGTTCCGGGGCCGGAGGCACCCGCAAATCGAACTGGACCTCGGCATCGAAAGGAGCGAACTGGGGCCGGAGATGCAGCCCACTGCCCGGCAACGGTCCGAAGCCTCTCCAATCTGCCTCCGTCACCACGAAGACTCGCTCCATGATCTCCCGAGCCCGCCAGTTGCCCTCGTAGCTGACCGAGCGTGGGTAGCAATTGGCCACTGTGGGGGCGCCCCTGACGGTCATCTTCACCAGCT
>JBBQIE010000411.1:0-3324 GCA_038324625.1 Anaerolineae bacterium
CTTCGGTGAAGGTGGGCCGGCGGCGGACTTCCTCCTCGCTCCCCTGAAAGACAGTCGCCATGCGAATTTGGTCGCGGACCGACTCGGCGCTCTGGGCTTGGGAGTAGAAGTTCCGCTTGCTGATGGAGTAGCAGGTGGCGAAGTTGATGAGCTCGTAACCCAGCTCTGGGACGTCACTGGGCACCACGATCTGATGCATTATGTCCAGGTTGGGCATCTCCTCCAGGAGGCGCGTGAGGTCCACCAAGTCCCGGCGCACGGCGGGGCGATGCTTGCCATCCAGGTCCAGCACCGACAGGGCACAGGAGCCGCCGATAGTGTAGACCCGATCCAGGTCCACCTTCACATCGTATTCTGGGGTCTTTCCATATAGGGTAAACCGGCTGGGCGCCGTCAGTAGCGCCCGTTCCAGCAGGTCCTCGGGGATCTTGACCACGCTGGTGTCCCAATCCACCCGAGCCCCATGGTCGGCCAGCATCTCCAAAGCCGGGCGATACTCCATCAGCACCCCCACCTCCGCCAGTATCTCGATTATGGCGAAGCGGATCTGCTCCAGGTCGTCCTCTGCGATGAACTTAAGCCAGTTGCTCTTCAACCCTCGTCTGGGCATACGTATCCTCCATAGTGGCTGGTGGATAGTGGTTAGTGGCTAGCAGGTGGCGAGGAGCGGGTCTCCCCTCCCCTTGGTTCACTAACCACTATCCACTGAATACTTCCTCACGCTCCCAACAGGCCGCGCAGAACCTTGACGGCTCCCACGGCATCGTCTCCGTATCCGTCGGCCCCGATGTGTCGGGCGTACTCCGGAGTGACCGGCGCTCCGCCCACGACCACCTTGACTCGCTCCCTCAATCCTCGCGACTCCAGCTCCTGGATCACTCGCTGCATATAGGGCATGGTGGTGGGCAGAAGGGCCGACATGGCCACCACATCCGCCCCCCGGCTCTCGACGCCCTCGATGAACCTCTCCACCGGCACGTCAACCCCGAGGTCGAGCACCTCGAAGCCGTGGGCGCTGAGCAGGGTGCCCACGATGGATTTGCCGATGTCGTGAATGTCCCCCTTGACGGTGCCGAGGGCCACGACGGCCAGACTCTGACGTTTGCGGCCGCCGGCGCCTATCTCTTTCTCCAGAATGGCAATTCCTTTCTTCATGGCATCGGCCGCCATCATCAGCTCGGGCAGGAAATAATCCTTGCACTCGAACCGACGTCCCACCTCGGTGATCCCGGGAACGAGTCCCTCATTGATGGCGTCCAGGGGATCCAGGCCCAAGGCAAGGACTCGGTTAGCCAACTCCACTACCCTCCCGGCCTCACCCTCGATGACGCCCTGTTCCAGACCCCCGAGAATATCCTCTCGCTCTCCCATGTTCCCTCCTCGAACTAGGCTCCGGCCCAAGCTCACCGCCGGGCCTGCTTGCCTATGATTGGTCGGTCTCGACCACCGCTTTGATGCACGAGTCTCTCTGCTCGCGGGCAGCTGTTACCGCTCGGTCCAGTTCCTCAAAGGGGAACCTGCAGTCTACCAAAGGCTCCAGGTCCACCAGACCACCGTTCACCAGAGCCGCCACCCTGGGCCACACCTGGGGAGCATTGCCGGTGGGGATGTAGGTCACCTGGCGCCAGATAGCGTCCAGCACGTCTATCTCTGCCTTATGTCCGGCAGGGATGCCGAAAAGGAGCACCCTCCCGCCGCTCTCGGCCAGGCCGCCGGCGATGGCGACGCTCTCCCGGCTGCCGACCGTCTCCACCACGGCCTGGAAGCGGCGCCCATTGAGCCGCTCCGCCGGATCTTCGCGACGGACATTGACGGTTAGGCTGGCCCCGTACTTCCGCGCCACGGCAAGGCGATGCAGTCGGGTCCCGGTCATCACCACCTCTACCGCCCCTTGCAGCCGCAGCAGGCGGGTGAACAAAATGCCGGTGATGCCGCAGCCCAGTACGATAGCCGTCTCCCCCGCCGACAGACACAATCTATCCACCCCGCCCAGAACGCAGTGCAGAGTCTCCATCTGGGTGGCGGCCGCGAAGGATACGACGTCCCCTATGGGCACCAGGTTCGCCGCCGGCACCAGACAGTGGCGGGCCCACATGCCGGGGATGGTCTGCCCGATCTCCTGCACCTCGGGGCAGAGGTGCTTGCGTCCCCCCAGGCAGAAGCGACACTCGCCGCAGCCGATCACCGTGTCCACGGCGAAGCGCCCGCCGATTAGGCTTTCGGAAACCCCCGGCCCCACCGCCACCACCTCGCCGGCACCCTCGTGTCCCATCACGTGCGGCGGTTTCACGAAGGACACCCCACCTTCCAACACGTGCAGATCGGTGCTGCAGATGCCGGCGGCTCGCACCGCCAGCAGCACCTCTCCCGGCCCCGGTTCCGTTACCTCCCAGGGCTCAAGGGCCAAGTTGCCCCCACCCCGCCATACCCACGCTTGGCTAAGCAACGTTCGTGCTCCGGACACCGTCTGCTCCACTCTCATCGGGCCCGCCCATCGGCAGCCCAACTGAATAGGGTCCAGCGCATCCACCAGTCAGCCTCCCCATCCGGGGGAAGCGCGTAGTGACAATCTGCCAGGCTCTCATGGGGCTCGGAGCAGGGCTCGATGCCGATGTTGCAGTGCGGTGACTCCGCCGGCCAGCCGCGAAGGTTGTACCATAGCCCGATCCCGGTGACGATCTCGGGCGGGAACTCGATGCTGATGCCCTCGCCGATCTCGGGGTAGAGCGCCGCCACGCGACCCTCACCCAGCCCTTTGAGAAAGACCTTCTCGGCGGCCGGCTCTCGAAGCGCCGGCCGAGCTAGGTCCACGTCGCCAACGTAGGGCCACCGATGGCGACCCCCGGCCGGCCCAAGGACATCACCCAATGACTCGTACACTTTCATCTCGGGGCGACCGGGGACGTGTACCACCAGAGCCTGGGTGACGTTGAGCAGTGGATGGGCGCTCCATAGCCAGCGCAGCGGTGCCCGGCCCAGGTTCCTCAGCTGGTAGCGGAAAAGCAGGGCCCCGTCTTCCTCCATCTGCACTGTCTTCTCCAGCCGATAGGGCAGAGCCCTGCCGTTCACTGCCAGGGAAACGCCGCCGTCCATCGGGCACCAGTCCCAGGGAAGGCTCCAGACCTCCCCGTGATCGGGGACAGCCACTCCTTTCCAGGGCGCGTCGGGGTAGTCCACCGCCAGGATGCTAGGGAAGCACTCGTCGAAACCGGTGGCGAACTCGGGGCCGTACTCCGCCCCGTACTCCGGAGGAGGATAGACACCGCCCGGAGGCTGCCAGAGAAACTCGAAGCCCGACCCGCGGCTGCGAAGCGACGCCACTTT
>JBBQIE010000412.1:0-3320 GCA_038324625.1 Anaerolineae bacterium
GACCGGGAGCCGGATGTCTCCCGAGAGGCGCAGAGGGGAGGCTCAGTCAATCGGACCCACTGGAATCTCATCTCCGCCACCGACGGCGCCTCCCTAATCATCCTCAGCTTGCCCGTCGGCGAATGCCTGGCTACCCTCGAGGCCCTGAACGACGAATTACCCCCTGGCACCATCATCACCGATACCGCTTCTCTAAAGGCTCCGATCCTGCTCTGGGCCCGCGCCCATCTGAGGCCCGACCTCCATTACGTCGGTGGCCATCCGCTCCGCCGGCCGGAGGCACCGGCGGCCTCGGCCTTCGCCGGCTCCGCCTACTGCCTGACCCCCGACGCCGGCAGTGACCCGGAGGCGGTACGAGTGGCCACCGATCTGGTTCACTTGCTGGAAGCCCGTCTCCTATACCTGGATGCCGAGGAGCACGATAGCCTCATCATGGCTCTGCAAGGGGTGCCGGCGCTGGCAGCGGCCGCTATGTATCTGTCTCTCACCGGCACCGAGGAGCCGACCACCGATCTCGCCGCGGTGCGGGAGGCCCTGCCACGGGAGATCACCCGGTTGGGAGAGATCACGTCGGCGCTCTGGAGCCCCGATCTGACTCAGGGAAATCGCGACGCTGCCGCTCGCCGGCTGGATGGGCTGATCTCCGCTTTGACCGTTGTCCGCCGCTCCCTCGATGATCCCGACCCGGCGCCCCTGGCCACACTCTTGGATGGTATGCGGGCCGCTCGGGCCCAGTGGGAGCAGACGAAGGCGCCGGCAGTGGGCTGGGAGACCGGCGACACCGGCTCCCGGTCCGACAGCTGGCGTCGCATCTTCGGAATGAGGTGACTCCTTTGGATCGGACCGTCAGCCTGAGCATCGCCATGCCCGCCTGGAACGAGGCGGAGAACATCGCACCCATGCTGGAAGACGTGGTCCGGGTGGCCGAGTCCGTGTCCAACGACTATGAGGTGATCGTGGTGGACGATGGCAGCACCGACGCCACCGCCGCCGAGGTCACCCGGTTCGCCTCCGAGCACCCAGCCGTGCGCCTGGTCCAGCATCCGCGTAACCAGGGCTATGGGGCGGCGGTCTTCTCCGGCCTGACCGCGGCCACCAAGGACTGGGTCTTCTTCACCGACTCCGATCGCCAGTTCGTCCTGGACGAGATCCGCCTGCTCCTCGACAAAGCCCCCGAGGCCGATATGGTGGTGGGGTACCGCGCCCCTCGCCGGGATCCGCCCCTGCGGCTGCTCTACGCCTGGGGCTGGAACACCCTGGTGGCGCTCCTTTTCGGCCGCACCGTGCGCGACGTTGACTGTGCCTTCAAGCTCATGCGTCGCGACGTGATCTCCACCCTCGCCCCTAAGGTACAGAGCCGCGGAGCCACCTTCAGCGCCGAGTGGCTGGTTATGGCCCGTCGCGCCGGCTTCCGCATCGCCGAGGTGCCGGTCACCCACCGTCCCCGCCTAGCCGGCAACCCCACCGGGGCCAAGCTGCACGTCGTCTGGCGAGCCTTCCGAGAGCTGGCCCGCTTCCGTCTGCGTCTGTGGCGCGAAGGCGTCCCCGACCGGGCATAGGTGGCGACTCTGAACCCGGCACGCGCCGCCGGTCCATCCCCCCACCCGGTGCCGATCCGATGGGCAATGCTCGCTATGCTCGCGATGGCATTCGCCCTCGCCCTGTATCAGCTCGGAACCGACAGCCTGTGGTCCGACGAGATCGTCACCGGCCAGTTGACGCGGCAGCCGTTCCCGGCCATGTGGAGCGAGGTCAACGCCAACTCCACCCACATGCCCCTGTACTACCTGCTTCAATGGACCTTCTCCTGGCTCGGCCGGAGCGAGTTCGTCCTCCGGCTGCCCTCCGCCCTCGCCGCCACCGCCTCCGTCGCCGCCATCTTCTGCCTGGGGCGAGAACTGCTGGACGAGCGCGCCGGACTGCTGGCAGCGGTGTTGCTGGCCCTACACCCCAACCACGTGTGGGCGGCCCAGGAGGCTCGCTACTACGCCCTCGTCGGCCTGGCCGCCGCCCTCTCCGCCGCCGGCCTCTTGCGCCTCGTCCGCGCCCCCGACAGGCGAGCGGCCGTCGCCTTCATCGCCGGGTCCCTGGTCGGGCTCTATACCCACATCTTCACCCTCTTCATGCTGGCGGCCGAAGCCGCCTTCGCGCTCTTGGTCCTGGCGCTCCTGGCTCGACGCCGCCAATGGCCGCGCTTTCGGGCCCTGGCCCTCTCCGGGCTGGCGATCGCGCTGGGAGCCCTGCCCGCTCTCCCCCACTTAGGGCGCCTCCTGAACGAGGAAAGCGGCGGGGCCGCCCCCATGCTCACCGCCGCCGGGCTCCACCGGCTCTGGCTGGAGTACGGCGCCGACTCTCCGGCTCCGGCGTTGGCCCTTCTCGTGCTCGCCGCCGTGGGGACGGCGGCTACCGCCGGCCGTCGCCCCCGGGCCGCGCTCCTGGCCGGTCTTTGGTTCGCCCCCCTCCTGCCCCTCATGCTGTTACGGACTAACCATTTCTTCCTGGGGAAGTACGTCTACTTTCTGTTCCCCATGTACCTGGCCCTGGGCGCCGCCGGAGCCGTCTGGGTCTTGGACCTGTTGCCTGGCCTTAGCCGCCCCTTTGCTCTCGGCGTCCTGGTGCTGGCGGTGGGCCTCATCGAGGTACCGCTGCTGTCGCGGTACTACCGGACGGAGAAGTTCAACTGGCGCGACGCTTCCGCTTATCTGGCTCGGGAGGCAGGGCCGGAGGATGTCATCGTCATGTTGCCCCCCGCCTGGCCGGAGGTGCAGTGGTATCTCCAGCCGGCTTGCCCTGACTGCCGCCTGGTGCCCTTCGGCTATGGGCCGGACTCCCTCGATGTCCTAGTAAGCGGCGCGGCAGAGGCCGTGGACGTCTACTGGACCGTCCTCCTGCCCGGAGGCACCACACCCGAGGATCCCGGGTGGACTTCGGATTTCGAGATCCAGCGGTTCCACGGGGTGCTGGTTTTGCGAAGCCTGGTTCCACCGTCTGAAGCGGCGGCAGCCATACTCCCCGTGTTCGCCCGCGCCGCCGGGGCCGATGGCGTGCTGGCCGGCCCGGCCTGGGACACCCTGGGCTCGGTGCGCGAGGAACTGGGGGATCCAGCCGGGGCCGCGGACGCCTATCGCGCCGCCCTTGACTTCTACCGCGAGAGCCGGGTCCGACACCGGCTCCTCGGGAATATCGCCCGTCTCGAAGGCCACTGGGACATCGCCGCCGCCGAGTACCAGGAGGCGGTCGCGCCCGTTCCCGACACTCCCGAGTTGTACTTGCACCTCGCGGAGGCCCGAGAAGCCCTGGGCGACGACGAAGGCGCCGTG
>JBBQIE010000413.1:0-3314 GCA_038324625.1 Anaerolineae bacterium
CTGCCGTGCCTATTGCTGAAGGCCTTCGGCCAGGGTAGAGGCCACACGGTTTTCTTGGCCGAAGGCCCTCAGCGGGCGCCTTTAGTCGCCCGCCCTCTCCCGCGTCGCCTGCCGGCACTCACCCCAGGGCCACCCCAACCCTTTCCATCCTCACACGAACCATGACAGATTCTGGTCGGGTTCCACCGATAGTGCCGGCCGGAAGGGGCCCGATGGTCTGAGAAGCGGTTCTCGGGAACGCTCAGGCAACGACAGCGGACAACGGCAACTGGCCCAACGTGAGGGGATTATAGGGGGCGGGCGGAGGTACCGTCAAGCGATCTGGGAGGTGGATAGTGGGAAGTGGTTAGTGGCTAGTCGGGCGAGACTGATGGCGTGAGGGTAGGGGCTTGGGCGGACTCGGGGACTTGGTCTCGGACCACCGGGCTGAGCATCTGGTCTACCGGGGCGTAGCGGTCGGTGAGGAGGACGGCGCGTCCGTTTGCCAGTAGGGCTTCCACTTCCTCGGCGGGGAGGATCCTTGCCGCCAGGAGGGAGCTGCCATCGCCGGCATCGAACTCTTTCAGGGCCGTGAGATCCAGAGGGGTATCGGTGGCGATGAGCACGAAGGTGCTCCGGGAGGCGGAGCGCCAGGTTTCGATGGTGGGGATGACGTAGACGTGGGGGAAGCTTTGGCTCAGGGTGAGGGTGTAGGAACGCAGGAAGTCTCCCACCGCCCCATCAATAATGTTCATCATGTAGAAGCCGCCGGGGGCGAGCCAGGCCCGCACCCGGTCGTTGAACTCTCGGGTGGTGAGGTGATAGGGGACGGAGTAATCGTTGAAGGCATCGCCCATGATCAGGTCATAGCGCCGGTCGGGCTGTCGCTCCAGGAAGAGGCGGGCGTCCTCGTTGAAGCTCCGGATGCGAGTGTCCGGGCTCAGGCCCAGATATTCGTAGGCCACCTGGGTGACGCCGGGGTCAATCTCGATCACCTCCAGCCGGCTCTCTGGGTAGACCGCCTCCATGTAGCGGGGGAAGGTGTATCCGCCGCCCCCGATGAAGAGGGCGCTCAGGCCCGGCTCGCGGCTTGCCTGGTACTGGGTGGCCTCGGCGTAGATCTGCTCATAGCCATAGACCAATCGGGTGGGGTCTTCCAGGGAGGAGTAGCTATGCACCAGACGGTCCAAGATGAGGAGGCGGACGGTGTCTCCATTCCGGTCCTCTTCCCGGATCTTGATGCAGAAGTAGTTGGTCTCCTCGGTGCAAGGCATGTGGGGAGCAGCCCGCCATCCCACCAGCCCGGTGGCAACCAGGGCCAGGACCAGGGAGGCGACCAGAGCCGGGCGGCGCCGGGCGAGCAGGAGGTACAAGCCAAGGGCCATGAGCGCTGCCGCCACGCTCAGGACGATGGTGTAGGTGCCGAACCAGGAGATAAGGTAGAAGCCGGTGGCGAAGGTGCCCACGATGCTGCCCAGGGAGCCGGCGGCGTAGATGCGGCCCACCGTGCTCCCGGTGCGCGCCAGGTCCTGCACCGCCAACTGGGCCACGATGGGCGAGATGCAGCCGAGGACGGCGCTGGGGATGACGAAGAGGCCCCCGGTGAGCACCAGGATGCGGGCGACGATGGGCCAGCTGCCGGGGACCAAGTCGGAGTAGAGATCCACGGTGAGTATGAGGAAGGAGGACAGGCCCCCGAGGAGGAAGACCGCCCCCAACAGCTTCACGGAGCCCCAGCGGTCGGCCAGCCGACCTCCGAGGAAGTTTCCCAGGCTGATGCCGGCCAGCACCACCCCGATGACGCTGGTCCAGGTGTAGAGAGAGACGCCGACGTAGGGAGCGATGATCCGCCCGGCCACCAACTCCAGCACCATGACGCAGCCGCTGGAGAAGAAGGCCAAGAGGCTTGGGTATCGGAGGCGGGGCTGGACGTGGGGTTGCATGGGGGGCATTCTATCTTGAAGCGCCGCCGGCGCCAAAGGGTGGACTGGGTGGACAGGCGCCCGGACAGGAGGGAGCGCTACTCACCACTAACCACTAGCCCCTACCCACTCCCTTTGGCCCCCGGCCCAGAGGATGAGGGGCACGGTCAGGGCCAGGAGGAGGGCGCCGGCGCCATAGATAGCTTGTAGGCCCAGGTAGGGCAGGAAGAAGTAGGCGGCCAAGGGGCCTATGCCCGAGCCCAGGTCGCCGGCGGTTTGGTAGCCGCCGACGTGGCGCCCGCGGGAGCCGGTCCGGGTGAGGTCACCCAGCCAGGCGACGAGCAGAGGGGGAACCACCCCGTAGGCCACCGCCGCCAGCAGCACCCCGGCGACGATGAAGGCGGGGGAGGCGCTGAGGGCGAAGGCGGCCAGTCCGGCCACGCCCAGCACCTCTCCCACCACCAACATGTGTACCCTCTCCCCCAGACGGTCGCTGATCTGTCCGATGCCGGGGGCGGCCAGGATGGTGGTGACATTGCGGGCAAAGAGGAGGATGCTGGTCAGGGAGGCCACGCCGATGACCCAGCCCCCGACTTGGGCTCGCTCCCCCACGGCTTGGCGAAGATAGAGCCCGAAGGTGGAGTAGAAGACGCCGGCGAAGAGGAACCGATGGGCGAAGTTGAGGATGGCGATGATCCAGAAACGGGAGTCGGCCGAGCGCAGCCCCTGCCAGGTCCCACGCACGGCGGCGGACAGGGAGAGCCGGGCTTGGGGAGTCGCGAGTGGCTTGGTTCCGAGCCTAGGGGTGGCCGGTAGGGAGAAGGAGGCCAGGAACCCGAGGGCGCTGCAGAAGCTGAGGGCCAGCATGGCCGTGGGGAAGCCGAAGCGGTCCACCAAGAAGCCGCCCAGGAGCATCCCGATGGAGCCGCCGAAGTAAGAGTAGGAGGCGTAGACGCCGGTGAGCCGCCCCCGGTCCGCCTGGTTGGTGGCGTCCAGGATCATGCCGTAGGCGGCCACGGAGAGCAGGGACCAGGCGAGGCCCCAGAGGGCGCGGGCGGCCAGGAGGGGCCAGAAGCCCCGGAGGAGCCCATAGGCGGCGGTGGAGAGGAACCCCACGCCCACCCCGACGATGTAGGGGCCCCGGCACCCCAGTCGGTCGGACAGCCAACCGCTGGCCACGTTCAAGGGCAGCCGGACCAGCCGGTTCACACTCAGCAGCCAGCCCACCTCCGCCGCCCCGATGGCCAGGATGCCGAACTCGGCAGGGAGGACGGCGTATAGGGCCGAGTCCCCGAAGAGGGCCAGGGAGGTGCAGAGAGTCAGGGTCCACACGACCCGGGTTTGGTTCGTGGGGCGTTCCATTGGCAGAGCGTCCAAGGTGGGATCGGATGGGGGAGTATAGCAGGGTTGGGG
>JBBQIE010000414.1:0-3313 GCA_038324625.1 Anaerolineae bacterium
TTCAGGAGTGGGGGTAGCGGTGGGGAGACAGGCAGGCAGGGTGAAGCTCTTCTGCAGCCAGTTGTTGTTCTCGTTGACCTCGCCGATGGTATTGCCGGCATCGGCCACCACCCGGACGGTAATGAGGCCGGGCTCCGTCACCGGGCAGGTGTAGACGAAGGCCTCACCGGGCTCTAGGCCTCGCACTCGCCAAGGGCCGCAAGTGGTGCGGGTCCCCCCGACCACGGTGTTGAAAGCAGGGGCACCGCCGCCGCCTTGGTTGCGCACCTGGATCAGGATGGCCGCCGGACTGGCGGCACAGACTCCCATCTCCGCTTCTTCCACCCAGATGGCATCCAGGACTAGGTCCGGCAGGTCCCGAGCCCGTTTGGCCTGGATCTGAAGCCCGTCCAGGCGCACTCCGGCTCTCCCATCTTCGCTCTCGTCCACCAGCTCCAGAAAGACGGTCATTACCGAAGCCTGGGCCGTCACCTCCGGCAGCACCAGATTAGCCCAGGTTCCGGAGATCATTCCCTCCGCCCATATCACCGCCGACGAGTTCGCATCCGTACCTCCGCCCGCATCCACCCCCAGCCTCACCTTCACCTCGTCACCGGAGGCTTTCCCAGGGAGGGAAAGGTGGTACCAGGCGCTAAGGTAGTGGCTTTCATCGGGGTTCACGCCGGAGATCATCCTGGAGATCCCAAGGCGGGTGGCGCCTCTGGCCAATAGCTCCTGGGCGGCCGTCCCCTCCAAGCCGCTGTCGGCACCCCTGGCGAACTGGGCCACCACGCCCACCTGGTAGGCCCCCCAATCTCGCGCCACGTCCCGGCCGGGAGTGCCGCTGAAGGTGCCTGGACGGTCGAACTCCTCGTCGGCCAGGCCCTTCCCGGACAGCAGCAAGGCCCCACCCGGGGATCGCACTATCTCGACTCGATCGTCGAGACCGGCGCCGCTCTGAGCCGCCGGCAACTCCTCCCCATCATCCCCCGGATACACGGCAACGAGCTTCTCCACCACCGAGGACCCCAGGAGTCCGCCCTCGGAGTCGTGAAACTCCAGCCGCACCTGCACCCGCGCCGTAGAGGTGTGAGGCACGGTGAGAGACAAAGGAGAGAGCGCTTCCGTGTCCACCAGGAGCACTTCCGCCAAGGAGGCAGTCACGGCGGCGTCAGTGGCGAAGACGATGCTGCCCAGGGCCCCATCGGCCCCGTCCCAATTGGGTATGCCGGCGCTGGTGACCGTCTCCGAATCGTCCTCCCCGATGATGGACGCCGTCACCAACCCGTAGCCGTCCAGGTCCGACTCACCGAGGTTGCCGGCAGCGAAGCTGATGCTGATCTTGCTCCCGGCTTCGGCCGTCCCCGGTACCGACACCGCCAGCAAGGCGGGCACGGTACGATCGTTGCCGAGGTTGGTGCGGGGGTCCTCGGCCAGGCTCCAGAGGCTGAAGTGGCGCGCCTGCACCCGCAATCCCCCGCCCTCGTTGGCCGTCACCCCGACGGTTCGCGACCAGTGGACCCCGTCCCAGAAGATGCCGAAGACATCGGCCGCTTCCCGATCCGAGCCGGCCGAACCCAGCGGCAGCACCATCTCGATGGGCTTCTCGAAGTTCTCCTGGTCCACCTCCAGCGACCACACCGGGGCCGGAAGCGACCCGGCCAGCGGCCCCGCTTCCTCTCGCTCCACTCGCACCCTGGCAGTCTCGGTGAAGGTGCCGGGAAGCACCTTGAGCTGAGCCCCATCCCCATGGCGGAGGACCACCCCCTCGCCGGGGCGGATCACCGCCTCCATCGGCCCTTGCGCCAAGACCGGTTCCGGGGTGGGCCCGACGGGCAGTAGCCATCCTCGCTCGCGCCCGAGCGCGACCAGGCCGGCCAGCAGGGTGAGGGTACATGCCAATACCGCAATGCGCCGCAAGGGCGGACCTCTCCGGTGAGATTACCTCCAGTATGGGGAGACACCACCTTCCAAGGCAGTAAGCCCACCGTAAATTGGCCGTAAATCACTCG
Source organism: Anaerolineae bacterium (assembly GCA_038324625.1). Lineage (GTDB taxonomy): Bacteria > Chloroflexota > Anaerolineae > DRVO01 > DRVO01 > JBBQIE01. Next base: position 1,992 of record JBBQIE010000414.1, read on the forward strand.
TAAAAAGCTCATGGGGCCCCGCTCAGTACACGGGGCCCCATGAATCTCGTCTCCTGGGGGCGGCGGGAAACCGCCGGCCTCAAGCTCTGCTACGAGCCGGCGGCCACCTCCGCCTCCAGAGCGCGGATGTACTCCAGGTTGCGCGTGACTTTGTCTTCGGTGCTCATGCCCATGCTGAAGTCCTCGAAGGACAGGTAGCCATCATATCCGGCCCCCACCAGCACCTTCAGCAAAGCCCGGTAGTCGGCGATCCCCTCCCACATGGCGGCGGCATCGCACTTCCATACCACCCGATCGCCCTCGCGGCCCACTTCCCGCCAGGCGGCGTTCTTGACGTGGACGTGGGCCAGGTAGGGCCCCAAGAGACGGACGGCCAGGGCGTAGTTGACGAAGCCCTCGTACACCATGTTGCCGGCGTCGAAGATGACCCCCACGTACCGAGGGTCGAAGTGGCTGACCAGGCGGTGCGCCAGGGCAGCGCTGGGGGTGAGGGTGTTCATGTGAATCTCGACGTTGGCTTTCACCCCGAACTCGCGCGCCGCCTCCTCCACCTTCCCGAACTGATCCACCGCCTTCTGGAAAACGGCGTTGTAGTCCTGAGTCCCATCGTAGGCGGGAGGCCCGACTCGCAACATGGGAGAGCCCATGATCCGAGCCGCCTCCATCAGCCGTCTCACCGCCTCCAGGTCCTCGCAGGTGACGTAGGTCCCCAGAGCCGGCATCTCCAGACCGGCCGCATCCGTCATGGCCCGGACCGTGGCCGCCTCTCTAGGCAGGCCGGCGGCATCAATGGTACACCGGTTCGCCCCCCAGTACCGGAAAGGCGCCGGCACCGAGTCCGCGGCGCCGGTAAAGGGCTGATGGACCCGCCACTCGACCCCGTCGTAGCCGGCCTCAGCCAGCCTCCCGACCGCCTCCTCGGGAGTCCACTCCGGAAGCATCACAGTGAAGATCGCGTATTTCATCCTTGGGTTCTCAACCTCCATCACCGCCTCAGAGCCGGATGCCAAGTAACTCTACTAGGCCCAGAACATGGCCCCCGGCTTCTCGCTGATGTTGCAGGCCCTCAGGCACTCGACCGCCTTGCGCAGGCCCTCACCCGAGGACATGAGCGAGTCCTCATGCTCGATGCTCATCACGTAGTCGTAACCCACCAGCCGCAGAGTGCTGATGAAGTCCTTCCAGAACTCGTAGCCATGTCCATAGCCCACGGACCGGAACAGCCAGGAGCGGTTGATCTCATCCGAGTAGGGCTTGGTGTCCAACACCCCGTTCAGGCCGGTGTTGAGGGCATCAATCTTGGTGTCTTTGGCGTGGACGTG
>JBBQIE010000415.1:0-3312 GCA_038324625.1 Anaerolineae bacterium
ATCATCCGCGGCATCCGCAACGTGCGCGCCGAGTACAAGGTTGATCCCGGACGACGCATCCAGGCGACCATCGCTGCCGGTGATCGGCTGGAGCTGTTCCACTCGCAGAGCGCCATCGTGGCCGCCCTGGCCCGCGTCGCCGAGGACGGGCTGGTGATCTCCGACACTGCCGAGCCCCTGCCCCAAGCGGCCGTGGTCGTCACCGCCGACGTGACCGTCTACCTCCCACTGGCGGGGATGGTGGATCTCGATGCGGAGAGAGAAAGGCTGGGCCGCGAGATCTCCGAGACCGAGCGAGAGTTGACCCACGCCGAGAAGCTCCTGGGCAATGAGAGCTTCATGGGCAAGGCGCCGGCGGAAGTCGTCGAGCGCGAGCGGGCCAAAGCCGCCCAGTCGGCGGAGAAGCTCGACCAGTTGCGGCAGCGGCTGTCCGATCTATCGCAATAGGGAAATGCCGGCCCGCCATCCTGACAGGAGAAGTTATGTTCATACTCAGCGGCTTTGGTGACGAGATCGCCGCCGACTTCGACGAACAACTGGACGCCCTCAAGGGTATGGGGATCGCCCACGTGGAACTGCGGGGCGCCTGGGGCAAGAACGTGCTCGACTTCGACGATGACGAGGTGGCGCGCATTCGCGGCTCGCTGGGGCGCCGGGGGATGCGCGTCTCCGCCATCGGCTCCCCCATCGGCAAGGTGCCGGTGGAGGCTCCCCTGGGCCCGCAGCTGGATGACTTGCGACGCATCCTGGAGATCGCCGAGGCTCTCGACACCGATTACGTGCGAGTGTTCTCTTTCTACATCCAGCCGGATGAGCATGACCTTCGCCGCCCGGAGGCCCTGGACCGGATGGCGGCCCTCACCCGAGTGGCCGAGGACAGCCCCCGGACCCTCCTGCACGAGAACGAAAAGGAGATCTACGGCGACACCCCGGAGCGCTGCGCCGAGATCCTTCGTCACGTGGACTCGCCCAAGCTCCGAGCGGTCTTCGATCCCGCCAACTTCGTCCAAGTCGGCGTCGAGGCCCCCTTTGACCGGGCCTGGCCTCTCCTGGGCGACTACGTCGTCTATGCCCACATCAAGGACGCCCTCTTGGGGGACGGGAAGGTGGTGCCCGCCGGAGAGGGCGATGGCCAGGTGCGCCCTCTCTTGCAGGCCCTGAAGGACCGAGGCGACGATTGCTTCCTCTCTCTCGAGCCGCATCTCGTCTTCGCCGGCTCCTCCTTGGGCTTCACCGGGGCTGAGCTCTTCCAGAAGGCGGCCGAGGCTCTTCGCGCTCTCATCTCCGACCTGGATTGAGGCCGGCGCCGGGAAGCATCCGCCGTCGGACTTGACCGAAGCCCTCGTCTGCTCTACAACTGCCCTCAAGCGGCCGCAATCGGGAGAGCGGCCCAGATCAAGGAGGGGTTCCAGATGGAAGAGCCGCGATTGCCGCGGGTCAGTTTCGCCGGCCGGCAAGTGAGCCGCATGCTCCTGGGGGGCAACCCTCTCTCGGGGATGGCTCACCGGCCTGAAGACCCCGACGCGGGACGGCGTCTCCGGGAGTACTTCACCGACGAGAAAGTGCTGGATACCATGACCCTGGCGGTCCGAGCCGGCATCAACGCTTTCCACGGCCGGGGCGACGAGAACGTCTTCCGCTGGCTGGCCCACTACCGGGCCTGGTCCTCCGCTCAGCCCGATCGTCCCGCTCTCCACTGGCTGGGCCAGAGCGCCCCCGACCGCTACCTGGACGGGCGGGCGGAGCCGAACTTCGAGGCCATGGCCGAGCAAGGGCCCATGGCCATGTACATCCACGGCGGTACCTCGGATAAGGCCTACACCGAGGGACACCCGGAGGAACTCGAGCACCTGGTGGCCTTCATCAAGAGCCTGGGCTTCCCGGCGGGGATCGGGACCCACCGCCCGGAGATCGTCCGGCTGGCCGAGGAGCGGGACTACGGGGCCGACTTCTACATCCTCTCCCTCCGGCACATCCCCCAGTCGCCGGACATCTGCCGAGACGAGGCCGCCGCCGCCGACACCATACGGGAGGTCCAGAAGCAGTTCGTGGCCATCAAGGCCCTGGGCGCCGGCCGCCTTCCCATCGCCGAGAGCTTCCGCTACGCCGCTCGTACCCTCAAGCCCCACGATCTCATGACCGTAGGGATGCGGGACTACGAGGTTGAGGAGGACGTGCGTCTGGCGACGTCGGCCCTGGCCGAGGCGGAGGCCCAGCATGGCTGACATCGTCTCGATGGGCGAGGCGCTTATAGATCTCCTCGCCGATCGCCCCGGGGTGACTCTGACCCAAGCGCGGGCCTTCACCTGGGCCCCGGGCGGTGCCCCGGCCAACGTGGCGGTGGGCGCCGCCCGATTGGGCCTGAAGGCCTCGTTCCTAGGCAAAGTGGGGGATGACCCCTTCGGCCACTACCTCCAGGAGACCCTGGCCTCCCACGGGGTCGGCACCGAGTCCATGGTTTTCTGTCGCGAGGCCCGCACCGCCCTGGCCTTCGTAGCTCTACCCACCGCCGACGACCCCCAGTTCACCTTCTACCGCAATCCCAGCGCCGATATGCTCCTGCGCCCGGACGAGCTGGACAACGCCGCGCTCTCTCAAGCCGCCGTCTTCCACTTCGGCTCCATCTCCCTCATCGCCGAGCCCAGCCGCTCCGCCACCCTGGCGGCGGTGCAGACGGCCAAGGAGGGAGGGGCCATGATCTCCTTCGACCCCAACTACCGGCCCGCCCTCTGGTCGCCTAAGCTGGCCCGCCGACGCATCCTGGAGACCCTCCCTCTCTGCGACCTGCTGAAGCTCAACCAGCAGGAGGTGGAGCTCCTCACCGGCCAGGCCGACCCGGTGGCCGGAGCCAAATCGCTCCTGGACAGAGGCCCTAAGGTCTGCCTGGTGACCCAGGGCGCTGAGGGCTCCCTCTTCGTCACCCCGCGGACGGACGGACACGTGCCCGGCTTCCGGGTCAGAACCGTGGATGCCACCGGCTGCGGCGACGGATTCGTGGCGGCGGCGGTAAAGGGTATTCTGGATACCGGGGAGCTGGGTACTCTAGGAGCGAGAGACTTCGAGGACATACTGCGCTATGCCAACGCCGTGGGCGCCTTGACCGCCACCAAGAAGGGCGGCATTCCCGCCCTGCCGACGGCAGCTCAAGTTGACGACTTTTTGGAAGAGATGGCGTAGAGATCCGGCTTCTCGGTCGGCGGTCTCGGGGGCACGGGCCCCTACCCCAGATGGCATATCGGTCGTAGGGGAGGGCGTGGGGGCCCTCCCCCGTGGCTCACCGGCGCAGCACCGCCCGAAGCCGTGCCTCCAGTC
>JBBQIE010000416.1:0-3309 GCA_038324625.1 Anaerolineae bacterium
TAACGTAGCCCCGCCGGGCCAACTCCAGGGCGTAGTGCAGGTTGGGCAGGCCGCCTAGGCCCGCCGGCTCTCCCTTGCCGATGGCGGTGGTCTGGTGCAGGCAGAGCATCGCCGGGAGTGGGGTATCGCTTGCCTCGGGCAGAAGTAGGTAGGCGGGAACGCGGTCGTCCCTCTCAGCGGCGAAGGTGACCTTCCGACGGGTGACGCCTTCGGTCTTCTCCTCCCCCTCCACCTGGAGGTCCAGGGGCACCCGCTGCTCCGGTCCCGGTAGGGGGCCCATCACCAGTTGTAGGTTGGCCAGGATGTGATCCCGACGTCGGGCCCAATCCTCTCGGGTGCTGATTGGATGCGGGATGCCGGAATCGTCCAGATAGACGAGGAGATCGGACTTGTCGGTGTAGAAGGGAGCTTCGCCGGCCATGCTTTGCCTCCGTTCGGGACTGCTTGCCGCCATGCTAAGGCATCGGCGGCCCCAGGCACAATGGCCGTTTGCCGCCGGCGATGGCATCATGGAGGAGTGGGCGGGGACGCGGGGCCGCCACCCGCACCGCTGAGGATTCCCGATCCAACCTTCGCCGGAGGCCGACCACCGACCATGGCCATGCGTCGCCTATCGCCCCTATTCGGCCCTCGAGGGGGAGGCCCCTCGCCGACGCCTCCCGGCCCTACCTCCCCGGCGGAGCCCGGCTTGGTGGCCATCAACGCCGCCAGCGCCCCCTTGACGGCGGCTTTGTTCAATGTTCTGCCCCTCTTCGCCCTGCGCCTGGGGGCCCAGGTGAGCGCCCTGGGGGTGCTCAACGCCCTCCTCTGGGTGACGGATATCTTCCAGTTCCTCTCCGTCCCCTGGATGAAGCGGCACGTGAAGAAGGACTGGTTCGCCGTCTGGCTGCTGGCGGCCGCCCTCTCCTTCACCACCCTATTCCTGCTTCCCCTGGTGCCCGCCGGAGCCGGCATCAGTCCCGCCCTGCTCTACCTGGCGGGGGTGGTCACCCTCTACAACGTCTTCCTTTCCCTGGGCCTGGCCGCCTACTCCCCCTACGTGCGGGAGACCATCCCCCTGGCGGTGACCGGGGAGTTCCTGGGGAAGGTGACCGCCCTCAATAATGGTGGAGTGCTGCTCTCGACCCTGATCGCCAGTCTCTTCCTGGCCGGCAACCCTGAGCTGTGGCGGTACTACGCCTTCTTCGCCCTGGCGGCATTGGCCGCCTATGCCCGTGCCTTCATGGCCTCCCGCCTGCCGGCGGACCGGGGCCCCACCGGAGTACAGGAAGCGGGAGCCGGTCTGCGGTCTCTGCTCGGCCCCCTGAAGGAGCCTTCCAATCGCTCCTACACCCTGGTGGTGGTAGCCGTCACCGCCCTGTGGTCTCTACCCGTGCCCCTGTTCACCCCCTTCCTCAGTCGCGCCGCCGGGCTGCCCGATTTCGTGGTGGTCCTCACCCGCGCCGGGACCATGCTCGCCCCTTTCCTGCTGGGACGGTTCATCGGGAGGATGGTGGACCGGCGGGGATTTCGGATGCCCATGGCCGGGGCCCTGGCTCTGGGAGCGCTGAGCTCGACCGCCCTGGCGCTACACCCCACCGGCGCTCCCGTTTTGCCGCAAGCCCTCCTCGGTCTGCTGATCCTGGGGTGCTTCGGCATCGGCAACGCCACCTCGGTGACCACCCTGGGCCGAGAGCGCTTCGCCCGCTCCCGCCCTCCCTTCGACAGCGAGTTCCTGGGCCTCACCAACGCCGGCATCGGCATCGGCGCCACCGTGGGTTCGGTGGTGGGCGGGTTGCTGCCCGGCCTGGCCGCCGCCTGGGCCGGGAGTGACCGGCAATATCAGGTGACCTTCTTCGCCCTGGCGATCCTCTTCCTTATGGCCGGCGCCGGGGCTATGCTGTATCGGCAACAGGGAGATCTCAAGAGCCTCAAAGACCTTCAGGGTCTGGAGTGAGATGAGGGTATAATGCAAGTGACAAATAGCATCGAGATAGACGAGGCTGAGTTGGAGGAGGAGTTCGTTCGCGCCTCCGGCCCGGGCGGCCAGAACGTCAACAAGGTAGCGACGGCGGTGCAATTGCGGTTCGACGTCGTCCACTCCCCCTCGTTGCCGGAGGGGGTGCGGGAGCGGCTCTTGCGCCAGGCCGCCGGCTCGATCACCGACGAGGGAGTGTTGCTGATCACCGCCCGGCGCTTCCGCTCCCAGAGCCGAAATCGGGAGGACGCCCGCGACCGGTTCTTCGAGCTCATCCGGGAGGCGGCCCGGCCCCCCAAGGTGAGACGGAGGACCCGACCCACGGCGGCCTCGCGAGCGGCGCGCCTGGAGCAGAAGCGGCGGCGGGGACAGGTCAAGCGGTTGCGGGGTTGGGGGGAGTTCGATTGATCGGTAAGGTCCCAAAAGGTCTTCATGAAGATTGCCGAAATAAGGCGGAAACATTCTCGGCCGAGAGAGGGCGGGCGGCTAAAGGCACCCGCTGAGGGCCTTCGGCCAAAGAACCCGCGCGGCGTATGCAAGATGGTGGGGGCTGTAAATCCTCGATGGCCCACCGGAGCCGCACTACCACCTGGCCCCAACCCCTGGCCGAAGGCCCTCAGCGGCGGGCTTCAGACCGCCGCCTTCACTTATGGGGCGGCCAGGCGCTCGGCCACCGGTGGGCGAAGGGCCGTGAGGGGCACCACCTCCAGTATCCCGTCCGGCCGCTCCCAGCGCAGGTAGATATAGGTGAAGCGGGTCTCATCCCAGAAGCGTACCTCGATGGGGACCGGCCCGGTGAGGCGGATGGGCAGCAGGGCCGGGTTCTCCGGGTCGTCCGCCGACAATACCGGCATCCCGTTCAGCCACAGCTCGGCCCGGTCGCGGGCGTGGAGGCTGAAGGTGTACTCTCCCGGAGTCGGCGGCACCAGCCACCCCTGCCAGCGCACCCGATAGGGGCGGGGCAAGGGCAGCATGTGGACGTACTCATTTACCCAGGGGTCAACCCGGCTGAAGGTGGGGATCTCCCAATCGTCGCCGGCACCGGCAAAGTAGTCCCCCTGGAGCCCCCCGGCCTGGACCGGCGCGTGGAAGAGGTACTCCTCGGGGATCACCTTCTCGTCGGACTCCCCCGGCGGCCGCCAACGCAGAGAGACGGCGCCCGGCCCCTCCGGCCGCACCGTCGCCCGGAGGTCGTGGCGTCCCCGGGCCAGCCGCACCTCGGTAGTCGCCGCGACCGCCTCCGCCGCCGAGGACTGTAGACTAAGGATGATGCCCCCGTCGAGGGTGAGTTGTCCTTCCCCCGGCGCCGTCATGGAGAAGCGGTAGAGCCCGTCGGTGGGAGCCAGCAGCAC
>JBBQIE010000417.1:0-3306 GCA_038324625.1 Anaerolineae bacterium
GGTGGGTCCGGGGGCGTGTTCGCCCCGTCGCTGTACATCGGCGCCATGATGGGGTCGGCGTTCGGGCTGGTGGTGCATCGCTGGTTGCCGGGCAGCACCGCCCTCCCTGGAGCCTACGCCCTGGTGGGAATGGCGGCGCTCTTCGCCGCTGCCGGCCACGCCCCGGTGACGGCCATATTGATCGTGTTCGAGATGACTCAGGACTACAAGATCATCCTGCCCCTGATGCTGGCCACCGTCATAAGCACCCTGGTCAGCGAGAGGCTGGGCCGAGAGTCCATCTACACCCTAAAGCTGGTGCGGCGGGGGATCAACCTGAGCGGGGGGCTTCAGACCGACGTGATCCAGGGAGTGACGGTGGGGGAGGTCATGACCCGCCGCTTCGACGCCGCCCGGACCGACTGGTCACTGGACCGGCTGGCAAGCGAGTTCGCGGAGACGCACCATCACGGCTTTCCGGTGCTTGATCAGGAAGGTAAGTTGTACGGCGTCGTCTCGGTGCAGGACCTGGAAAGGGCCCTGGAGGGGGAGGAGGCGGATACCCTCACGGTGAAGGATATCGCCACTCGAAATCCGGTGGTAACCTATCCCGACGAGCCGGTGGGCACGGCCCTCTGGCGCATGGGGGTGCGGGATCTGGGCCGGTTGCCGGTGGTGGACCGAGAGAACCCCGGCACGGTGCTGGGTCTCCTGCGCCGGCAGGACCTGATGCGGGCCTACAACCAGGCGTTGCTGCGGCGGTCCAAGTCCAGACGGCTTCTGCAGGCCCGACGCCTGGAGCAGATTCCCGGCACCGAGTTTGTGGAAGCCGAAGTGAAGCCGGGCAGCCTGGCCGACAATCGCACCGTGGCCGATCTATGCCTGCCGGAAGAGTGCATTATGGTGGCCATACACCGGCGCGACGAAGTGCTCATTCCCCGCGGCAACGTGCCTCTGGAAGCGGGCGATCGGGTGGTGGGCCTGGTGAAACCGGCGCAACGGGGCGACTTCGAGGGCATGTTCCGGGCCGATGGGGACTCGCCCCCGCCAGGGTCCGCCTGATCCGGGAGGGGGGTGGGCCGCTGTCCGTTACGGCGCGGTTCGGCGGGCTAGTTGGAGGTAGTGGAGGCGACCGAGATTCTCTCCGGCTGAGCCAGGGCCAGCAGGCGCTCGGCGATGGCGGAGGCCGCCTCCGGGCGAGCGAGGGCTATCGCCCGGCTCGAAAACATGGCCGCCTCTTCGGAGGGAGGCAGGAGCCGACCGACGGTCTCGCGGACAGCGCCCGGCCCCGGGGCCCAGACGGCGGCGCCCCGGCTGGTGAGGTAGCGGACGTTGTCGGTCTCCTGGCCCGGCAGCGCCCCCATGATCACGATTGCCAGGCCCTCGGCCAGGGCCTCGGCCAAGGCGCTAGGCCCCGCCTTGGTCACCAGCAGGTCCGCCGCTCGCAGCCACAGGGGCATCTCCTCGGTATAACCCAGAATCCGAGCCGGCACCGACCAGCTCCGCCGGGTCAGACGGGCTCTGAGCGACTGGTTGCGGCCACAGATGATCGCTAGTTGCAAGGGCAGTCCGGCCTGATCGAGGGCGGTAGACACCTCCCAGATGGGACCGATGCCGGCTCCCCCGGCAGCCACGAGCACCAGAGGCAGATCACTCATCAAGCTTAGTCTAGCTTTCGCCCGGCCCCGGGTGATCTCGACGGCTGGACGCGAAGCCACCGGCTGCCCGAGGACCACCAGATGCTCCGGTTTCAGCCCTCGGGCTGAGGCGCGGTCGGCGGCTTCGTCGGTGGGCAGGAAGCACAGGTTGCCCCCGGGGGCGAGCCAGAAGCGATGGGGCTGGACCAGGTCGGTGACCACCACCGCTGTCTTGAGGCCCGGGTATTCTCTAGACAGGCGAACCACCGGACGCGCCAGCAGCGGGTGAAGGGCGACCAGAACCGAGGGCCGGAAGCTCTCCACCAGGCGGCGAAGGCCGGAGGCGGCCAGGGGCCAGGCGAGAGCGGTGAGGCGGTCCGCCATTCCTTCGCGATCGCAGAGGGACCAGAGGGTCAGCCACAGCCACGGGGCTCGGCCGACAAGGGGACCGTAGAGATCCGGGAAGCGGGTGAGGGGGAAACGGCAGTGGTCGCGCAGGGCGTCTACCGCCAGGCAGTGGGCGCTGGGGTCCTGGTCGGCGACGGCGTTGGCGATGGCGCGGGCGGCGGACATGTGGCCGCCCCCCGTCCAGGAGGAAAGCAGCAGCAGACGCGAAGCCTCAGACGGAATCAGGCGTGGGGGGAGAGCCACGCTCTAGCTTCTTCAGCCTGCGCTCGAATTGACGGCGGGGGAGGAGCACCTTGTGGTTGCACTTCAGGCAGCGCAGGCCGATGTCGGCCCCCAGCCGGACGACGCGCCACTGGAAGCTGCCGCAGGGGTGCGGCTTCCTCAGGGTGGCTATGTCCTCCAGGTACACTTCGATGGGCACGTTTCCCGCCTCTGTCGGTCGGGCGGCGAGGGGTAAGAGCGGAACGCCTTGCCGCGAAGCCGGCTGATGCTAGAATGGCCAGGATAATCGCCGGGGCGCCCCGGCAATCTGAGACAGGGAGGCAGTACCGCTGGAAACCAGAGAACTGGCCAATCAAATAGTGGACGCGATATCTGATCACTTCGGTGAGGACATCCTCATGCTGGAGATCCAAGGGATGTCTCCCATGGCTGACTACTTCATCATCGCCCACGCTACCAGCGAGCGTCAGCTTCAGGCCCTGGTGGAGGCGGTGAAGGACGTGTCCGCCGAGACCGGGCAACCGGCCCGGGTGGAGGGAGAGGCCCCCTCCGGCTGGGTGCTGGTGGATCATGGTGGAGTGGTGACTCACCTATTCTCGGAAGAGAAGCGCCACTTCTACGACCTGGAAGAGGTCTGGCGCCCGGCTCGGGTGGTGGTGCGGGTGCAGTGAGCCCGGCTAGGGCGCCGGGTTCGCTCTCGGGTAGACCCAGGCGTCGTCCACTCGGCGATAGTCGCAGATCTCGCTGTCCTTGAAGAAGAGGGCGATCTCCTCTTTCGCGTGTTCGTTCGTGTCGGAGCCATGCACGAGGTTGCGTTCCATCTCCATGGCGAAATCGGAACGGATGGTGCCCGGGGCGGCTTGGACGGGGTCGGTCGCCCCCATTATCAGGCGTACCGAGTCCACCGCTCTATCCCCGGCGACGACCATTGCCACCACCGGGCCGGAAGTGATGTACTCGATGAGTTTCTTGAAGAAGGGCTTGCCCTCATGTACGGCGTAGTGCCGGCAAGCTAGGGCTTCATCCACGAGGAGCATCTTGATGCCGAGGAGGCGTAACC
>JBBQIE010000418.1:0-3296 GCA_038324625.1 Anaerolineae bacterium
TTCGTGGACGGCGGCTCCGGCGACGGCACCGTGGCTCTGCTCCAGCAATGGGCGGAGCGGCAGCCCTACCCGGTGCGGATTCTCATCGAGCCCGGCTGCAATATCGCCGCCGGCCGCAACCTGGCCATCGCCGCCACCTCCCAGCCCATCATCGCCGTCACCGATGGCGGCGTCACCCTGGAGCCCGGCTGGCTGGCGGCCCTGGCCGAGCCCTTCGCGGGGGTCTCGCCTCCCGACGTCGTTGCCGGGGTCTTCCAGGGGCGCAGCGACACCGCCTTCGAGGCGGCCATGAGCGCCACCGTTCTCCCTCTGCCGGAGGAGTTGCGCGAAGACCGGTTCCTCCCTTCCAGCCGGTCCGTGGCCTTCACGAGGGCCGCCTGGGAGAGGGTGGGCGGCTACCCGGAGTGGGCCGACTACTGCGAGGACCTGCTCTTCGACATGGCTCTGGTCGCCTCCGGCCATCACCTCTGCCTGGCCCGGTCGGCCTTGGTGCATTTCCGGCCTCGGGGCTCCCTGCCCTCCTTCTGGCGCCAGTATCGCAACTACGCCATGGGCGACGGGCAGACCGGCATTCTGGCCCGGCGGCACCTACTTCGCTACGCCACCTACTTGGTCCTGGTCCCGGCTTTGGCTTGGGCCACGGTCCGCCGCCCGATATGGGGCTTGGGATTCCTACTGGGCGGGGCCCTCTACCTGAGGCGCCCCCTCCTGCGCCTCGGCCAGCTCACGACCGGCCGGCCCCTCCGGCAGCGGGTCCGCGCCGCCCTGTGGATACCGGTCTTGCGCCTTTGGGGCGACCTGGCCAAGATGGGGGGCTACCCGAGGGGGCTACCCCACGGTCGTCGCTTCCGGGAGACCAACCGGACCTATAGAGAGGGCCGATATCAGCGCCCCGCTTCCAGCACCTCGACCGCTACTGAAGGAGACTGACCTTGCGCGGACAACACACTTGGAACGAGATCCAGAGCCAGTCCGACGTCTGGGCCGCCGCCCTGAGGCACGCCGGGGAGGCCGCCCCGGGCATCGTGGACGCTTTCCCGCTCGCCGACTATAGCGAGGCCCTCTTCATCGGCTGCGGCTCCACCCACTACCTGTCCCAGACCGCCGCCGCCCTATGCAACCAGTTGACCGGGGTCCGCTCCCGCGGTCTGCCCTCGTCGGAGGCCTTCCTCTTTCCCACTGCCTCCCTGCCCCGGGGCGGGCGGCCGCTGCTGGTGGCCGTGTCCCGCTCCGGCGAGACCACCGAGACCATCATCGCCGCCCGCGCCCTCCGGGAGAACCTCGGCGCCCCCACCATCACCGTGGGCAACTACCCCGACAGCACCCTGGTGCGGGAATGCGACGCCGCCATCATCGTCCCCGAGGGGCGGGAGCAGAGCGTGGCCCAGACCCGCTCCTTCACCAGTATGTTGGTAAGCCTGCAAGTCCTGCTGGGCACCGCCGCCGGCGCCACCCACTACCTCGATTCCTTGGCCGCCCTCCCGGAGGCCGTCTCCGGCCTGCTCTCCGGCCAGTCGGAGGCCATGCGCCAGTTGGGAGATGACCCCGCCTACGATACCTTCATATTCCTGGGGTCGGGACCCTTCTACGGGCTAGCCTGCGAGGCCATGCTCAAGATGAAAGAGATGTCGCTCTCCCACTCCGAGGCCTTCCACCACATGGAGTTCCGCCACGGGCCCAAGTCCATCGTCACCAACCGCACCCTCATCGCCGCCATCCTGTCGGACAGCGCCCGCGACCAAGAGCTGCGGGTCCTGAGCGAGATGAGGGACCTGGGGGCCACCGTGCTCCTGATCGCCGACCGGGCCCCGTCCCCCTGCCCCGCCGACCACCTGATCGAGCTGGGCACCGGCCTCCCGGAGACGGCTCGCTTGCCCCTGGTCCTCCCGCCCCTGCAAGTGCTCGCCTACAGCCGCGCCATGGCCAAGGGCCTCAATCCCGACCGGCCCACCAACCTGGACTCCGTGGTCGTCCTCGAGGAGTAGCGACGTGATTGACTTCCATACCCACCCCCTCCTGGTCGAGGAACTGGTCGCCGGCAACGACGATCTTCTCCGGGCCGGCAAGGAGATCTTCGACATCCAGAACCGGCTCCAGCCCCTGGAGACCTTCCTCCTAGAGCTGGACGTCTCCGGCCTGGAGCGCGCCGTGGTCCTCCCCATTGACGCCGGCACCGCCAAGGGCAGCCAGGTCTTCAGCAACCAGGACATCGCCCGCCTCTGCGCCATGAGCGACCGCTTCATCGGCTTCGCCAGCGTGGACCCCCACCGGCCCGATGCCGCCCAGCAGTTGGAGCGTGACGTTCGCGACCTGGGCCTCAGGGGGCTCAAGCTCTCCCCCAGCCTGCAAGAGTTCCGGGCCAACGACCGCTCCCTGGCCTACCCCATCTACGAGGCCGCCTCCGCCCTGGGGATACCGGCCCTGGTCCACTGCGGGATGACCTGGGCCCCCCGGTCCAAGTCCGCCAATCCTATGGACATCGAGGACGTGGCCTTCGACTTCCCCGACCTGAAGCTGGTCATCGCCCACTTCGGCTGGCCCTGGGTCCAGGAGACGGCCATGCTCTGCCTGAAGTACGACAACATCTTCGCCGACACCTCCTGCCTCTACTTCGACGCCCCCTGGGAGTTCATGCGACACGTGTTCACTGAAAGACTGCCCCTGACCCTCCTGGAACGCAGCCTGCGGACCAAAGTCGTCTTCGGGTCGAACTATCCGCGGGTGGAGATCAAGAACATGGTGCGGGCGGTGGAGGAACTGGGGCTGTCCGACGGCGCCCTGGAGATGATCTTCGACAAGAACCCGCGCTACCTGCTCGGCGAGGCGGAGGCCACCTACAAATGATCATCAAGTGCGTCACCCTCACCGTCCAGAGCCGCCGCGAGCAGGAACTCATTGACATCACCCCCGAGGTGGTGCGGGTGGTGGCGGAGACCGGCGTCCGGGAAGGCATGGTCAACGTGCTGACCATGCATACCTCGTCGGGCATCATCGTCACCGAGGGCCTCCCCTGCCTGGAGGAGGACGTGGTCAACCACCTCAGCCGCCTCTGTCCCTCCGAGGGCGACTACCTCCACCGCCGCTACCTGGACATAGACGGGCGCATCGGCTTCAACGCCGACGCCCACCTCAAGAGCGTCCTCGGGGGGATCAGCGCCTGCTTCCCCATCACCGGCGGGCAGATGGTCAAGGGTGGCCGGCAGACCATCTACTTCGCCGAGTACGACGGCCCTCTGAGTCGGGAGTACGTGGTGCAGGTGCTGGGGGAGTGAAAGAAGCGATGGAGATGATCCGCA
>JBBQIE010000419.1:0-3274 GCA_038324625.1 Anaerolineae bacterium
CTAGCGCCCGAGATCGAGAGTGGAGATTCTCCTGCTCTCCTTCGGGTACTCCTGCCGCCATCGCCGGATATCTCAACGCCGGGGCTTCTCCCGCTCGTATGCCCATCTCGGAGGCCAACTCATGCTCGATCCGCGACATAACCCGGAAGCGAAAGCGGTCTGGGTCGGCATCGGCCTGGTCGTGGCCGGCCTTCTGCTCATGACCGTGCCGTCGCTCATGGGGGTTGACGGTATGGACGGCGGCTTCGCCCTCGCCGCCTTTGGCCTCTTGCTGGGGATCACCGGCCTGGTGACCACCGCTCTGGTGCTGCCCCGCGCCAGGCGGATGAATGCCATGCTCTCCGGGCGCGGCCTGCTCGCCCACTGGGTCTACACTCCCTCTGACACTCAGGAGCAGGCCCAGCGGATTCAGCAACAGTGGAGCGAGCGCAACCGAGGTCTGTTCGCCATCGTCGCGGCCTGGATGGTAGTGATCACCACCGGGTTTGTGGTCTTCGGGCTGTTATCGGGCGACAGCGAGTTCCTGCCCCTATTCCTGGCGATCATGGCCGGCGTCATGCTGGTAGTGGCCGTCTTCGCCTTCGGCATGCCCTACCTGCTGGCCCGTCGGGCGGTAAGTAGCCGCCAAGAAGCCTACATTGGCCGCGACAGCCTCTACTTCGCCGGGACCATGTATCGGTGGGACTCGAAGCTGGAGACGTTGGACGGCGTTGAGTTGGAGCGCGATGATAAGGGCACCCGCCTCGCCTTTCACTTGCGTTCCCGCAGTGCCCCCTACCTGCAGTACCTGCCCTACCTGGTGGAGGTGCCGATCCCGCCGGGAGAGGAAGCGGCGGCCGCTGATGTGGCAAGGCAGTTGCAAGGGTAAGAGCACGGCGCCCGCGCCTATGGACACGGGCGCCATTCGGCGCGCACCGCTCCAAGCGATATAATACTGCCGCTCACGGCTGATTCGGCCCCGCAACCATGGAGGATTCCCCATGCAGAAGAAAACCCTGCGAGACATAGACGTAGCCGGCAAGACCGTCCTCGTCCGAGTGGACTTCAACGTTCCCCTGGACGACGGCGTGGTCACGGACGACACCCGCATCCGAGCGGCACTCCCCACCATCGCCTACCTGCGGGAGCACGGGGCCAAGGTGATCCTGGCCTCTCACCTGGGCCGCCCCAAGGGCAAGGTGGACCCCACCTTCAGCCTCAAGCCCATCGCCGACTACCTTCGAGACAAGCTACACGTGCCGGTGCGGATGGCTCCTGATTCCGTGGGACCGGAGGTTCGCGAGATGGTGGACGCCCTGAAGCCCGGTGACGTCCTCCTCCTGGAGAACACCCGCTTCCACGCCGGTGAGGAGAAGAACGACGCCGCCTACGCCTCCGAGCTGGCTTCTCTGGCCGATGTCTACGTCAATGACGCTTTCGGCGCCGCCCACCGGGCCCACGCCAGCACCGAGGGCGTGACCAAGCATCTGCCGGCGGTGGCCGGTTTCCTGCTCCAGAAGGAACTGGACTTCCTGGGCAAGGCCCTCAGCGATCCCGAGCGGCCCTTCATCGCCATTCTCGGGGGAGCTAAGATCTCGGACAAGATCGGGGTAGTCAGCAACCTTCTGGAGAAGGTGGATCGGCTGCTGATCGGCGGGGGCATGGCTAACACCTTCCTCAAGGCCAAGGGCTACTCCCTGGGCGACTCCCTGGTCGAGGATGACGTCCTCGATACCGCCCGGTCCCTGATGGATAAGGGCGACGATCGCCTGCTTCTGCCGGTGGACGCCGTCATCGCCGATGCCTTCGATGCCCGCGCCGCCTCGAAGGTGGTGGCCGCCGATGCCGTCCCGGGCGGCTGGCGCGTCCTGGACATCGGGCCGAAAACAGTCGAGCGCTACACCGCCATCCTCAAGCCCGCCCACACCGTGTTCTGGAACGGGCCCATGGGCGTCTTCGAGTTCCCCCGCTTCGCCGAGGGCACCGTGGCCATCGCCCGCGCCGTGGCCGGTTTGGACGCCACCACCATCATCGGTGGGGGCGATTCGGTGGCCGCCGTGGAGCAGGCGGGCGTGGCCGACCGCATCACCCACATCTCCACCGGCGGCGGCGCCTCCTTGGAGTTCCTGGAGGGCAAGGAGTTGCCGGGCGTGGCCGCGCTCCTCGATGCCTAGCACCACCCAATACTCTTGAGGGATAACCCAATGGATCAGCCCCTGTACCGGAGCCGCGCCCCCATCCGCGTTGACCTTGCCGGCGGATGGACGGACGTTCCCTTTTTCGCCGCCGAAGAGGGCGGAGCCGTCGTCAGCGCCACCATCAACCGCTACACCTATGCTACCTTGCGGCCCCGTGACGACGAGACCATCGAGATAACCTCGGCGGACTTCCAGCAGTTCCTCAGCGTGCAGAACTTCCGGGAGCTGGAGTACGACGGCAACCTCGACCTCATCAAGGCCGCCATCCAGCGCCTTGGGGTCGAGCGAGGCTTCTCCCTCTTCGTCCGCTGCGACGCTCCCCCGGGCTCGGGGACCGGCTCCTCTGCCTCCATCGGCGTGGCTCTCATCGGTCTCATCAACATGCTCCAGGACAATCGCTTGTCCTGCTACGAGATCGCCCGGCTCGCCAACCTCCTGGAGACCGAGGAGCTGCACATCGCCGGGGGCAAGCAGGACCAGTACGGGGCCGCCATCGGGGGCTTCAACTTCATGGAGTTCCAGGGCCCCTCAGTGAACGTCAGCCCTCTCCACCTGGATGTCAGCGTGGTGAACGAGCTGGAGAAGCACCTGGTCCTCTGCTACACCGGCAAGTCCCGCCTGTCCGGCAACCTCATCACCACCGTGCAAGAGGCCTACCAGTCCGGACGGCCGCAAACGGTGCGGGCCCTGGAGCGTATGCGCGACGTGGCCATCGAGATGAAGAGCGCCCTGCTCAAGGGTCAAATCGGCGAGTTCGGCGACCTGCTCCAGGAGAACTGGGAGAACCAGAAGCGGCTCGACCCCTCCATCACCACCGACCAGATTGATGACCTTTTCCAGACGGCGATGCAGGCGGGGGCCGCCGGCGGAAAGGCCCTGGGCGCCGGCGGGGGCGGGTGCGTCCTCTTCCTCAGCCGGCCCGATCGAGAGCGCGACGTTCGCGGGGCCCTGGAGGACGCCGGGGTGCAGATCATGGACTTCAACTTCGAGTTCGGGGGGCTGCGCACCTGGCGCAGCCAGAACGGCGACCGCGTGGTGGACTGAGGGGAGTTACTCGGTGGAGAGGGGCAGCTACTCCTCGACGCCCCGAAGGCCAA
>JBBQIE010000420.1:0-3259 GCA_038324625.1 Anaerolineae bacterium
GCCGGGTTCTCCTGGGACTGGCCGCGCCGCGGGGCCGACTGCCGGTGGACCTGCCCGGGCTCTACCCCCTGGGCCACGGCCTGGACGGCTTCACCCGCTGACGACCGTCGGGGATTACGCCCCGTCCACGGGCTCCATCAGGAGATCGTACTCCAGGCCGCGGGTCACTCGGGCTTGCACGAACTGACCGGGGTCGAACTCCCCGGCGATGATGGCCAGACCGTCCACCTCCGGGGCGTCGCGGTAGGTGCGCCCCACGCTGATGCCGTCGCCGTTTCCCTCCACCAGCACCGGAAGCTCCCGGCCCACCAGCGAGGCGTTGATCGCCAGGGAGAGGCTCTGCTGCTCCTCCATCAGGCGCGCCGACCGTTCTTCAGTCACCGACTCCGGCACGGACGGCTCCAGATCGTAGGCAGGGGTGCCGGGCTCGGGGGAGTAGGAGAAGACCCCCAGGTGATCGAACTTCACCTCTCGGACGAACTCCACCAGGGCCTCGAACTCGGCCTCGGTTTCTCCGGGGAAGCCGACGATGAAGGCCGTCCGCAGGGCCACGTCGGGCATGGCGGTGCGGAGACGCTCGATGAGCCGGAGAACGGCCTCCGGGTCGGAGGGCCGCCGCATCCGGCGGAGGACGTCGGGATGGGCGTGCTGGAGGGGCAGATCTACATAATGGCAGATCCGAGGATCGGCGGCCATGGTCTCCAGGAGGAGATCGCTGATGTGCTGGGGGTAGGTGTACATGAGGCGGAGCCAGGGTAGCTCGGGGCTCGCCGCCAGCACCTCGCCGACCAGATGGGCCAGGCCCTCGGCTTCACCCCGATCCCGGCCATAGAAGGTGGTATTCTGGGCCACCAAGATGATCTCCTCGTAGCCGCGCCGGACCAGGTCGGCGGTCTCGGCGATGATCTCCGCCGAAGGGCGGCTACGAAAGGGCCCCTTGATGCGGGGGATGGTGCAGAAGGCGCAGGGGCCGCTACAACCCTCGGCGATCTTGACGTAGGCGGTGGCCCCGGCGGGGGCCCGGTCGGGGCTGGGGAAGGGCAGAGGGCTCTCGCCGGTCCATACCGGGGGGCGGGTCGGCTTCAGGCTGAGGGCCCGGATGAACTCGCCGATCTCGTGCCATCGCTTGGTCCCCAGCACCCCATCCAGGCCGGGCACCTCCGCCATGAGGAGGCCCGGGTTCAGCTCCGCCAGGCAGCCGGCGGCCACCACTCGCTGCCCTCGTCGTTTGCCGGCGGCCAGAGAGCGGAGCTCGCGGAAAGACTCCTGCCGGGCGGGCTCGATGAAGCCGCAGGTGTTGACGATGATCACGTCCGCCCGCGAGGGCTCCGTCGCCAGGCGCAGGCCCTGCCCCTCGACGAGGGAGGCCATAGCCTCGGAGTCTACCTGGTTCTTGGGACAACCTAGGGTAACGATGGCGACTGACGGCAAGACACCCCTCCCGACTGGCGGTGGACCCATTATAAGTGGGAGGCCGCGACTCCGCCCGATATCACGATCGGAGAGTCCATCTTGTTTTCGAGGCAGAGTGGGGCCCGGGCTTCGGCCGCCCTGGATCATCTCACCCCTTCGGTGTCCTAAGGGTAGGCTCTGCGCCCTACTTACCTTCACCCTGAGGGAACCGAAGGGTCTCGCCTCGCGTGGACGAGATGCTTCACTCCGCTGAAGAGCGCTCCATTCAGCATGACGGGCGTGGGTCTGGATCGGGAACCTGAACTCGCCCCCAGGTTGAGACACACCCGATGGCTGGTTCCTCGTGACCGCCGGAGGGGCTTGGGGTACAATATGTGGCGTCGGCGCCCCTGGCTATCCCGGCTCCCGGGGGCCTGCCGAAAGAGCTTGACGATGATCGGTGCGGACCGGAGCCGGGATTCAGCTGGCAGTTATTGAGGTTCGAGATATGAGTATCAAGATGAGAGTGGTAGTACCCATCCTGTTGGTCTTGTTGCTGGCGGTTGCCCTATCGGCCTGCGCCCCGGTTGCCGAGGCTACCCCCACGGCCGTGGCTCCTGAGGCCACCAGTACCGAGGTCGCGGCAACGGCCACCGCCGTGCCGACAGTGGTGCCCACGGCGACCGCAGTCGAGGCAGTGGACGCATCGAGCTTGGAGGGACGCTGGGAGGGGGCCATCTCCGTCGCCGGCCAAGAGATCGCCATCGTGGTGAATCTCCGGGCCGAGGATGGGGAAGTGAAGGGAACCATGGACGTCCCTCAGCAGGGAGCGATGGACATACCCCTCGCCAATTTCACCTATCAGCCCCCGGCGGTGCGCTTTGAGGCTTTCTCGGGAGAGCGCTTGGCCGTGTTCGAGGGGGAGGAGCAGGCGGATGGCGCCATCAGCGGGAGCTACACCCAGACTGGGGTTACCGGCACCTTCACTCTGAGCCCGGCCGCTGCCGTGGCCGAGGTTCCGGTGCCCTATGCCCAAGAGGAAGTGGCCTTCGACAATGGCGATGTTCACTTGGAGGGCACCCTGACCCTGCCGGAGGGCGAAGGGCCCTATCCGGCGGTGGTGTTGATCTCCGGTAGCGGGGCCCAGAACCGAGATGAGGATATCTTCGGCTTCAAGCTGTTCGCTCAGATAGCCGACCATCTCACCCGTAACGGCATCGCCGTGCTCCGCTATGACGATCGGGGCGTGGGCGGTTCCACCGGCGACCTCACCCAGGCGACATCCGAGGACCTGGCTGGGGACGTCTTGGCGGCGGTGGACCTGCTGGCCGGGCGGGCGGACATCCTACCCCAGGGTATCGGCCTGATCGGCCACAGCGAGGGGGGCATGGTGGCCCCGATGGTCGCCAACCGCTCGGACCGGGTGTCTTACCTGGTCCTCTTGGCGGGGCCGGCCACTCCCGGCTATGAGGTGCTGAGCGATCAGCTGGTAGCCATTATGAAGGTGCAAGGGGCCACCGAGGAGCAGATCCAGGAGGCACTGGCCCAGCAACAGACCACCTTCGCCGCCGTTCGGACCGGAGAGGGATGGGAGGAGATCCGGGCCCAGGCCATTGAAGAGGTCAAGGCAGGGGTGGAGGCCCTCCCCGAGGAGCAGCGGAAGGCCATCGGCGATGTGGACCAGTTCGCCCAGTCCTCGGTGGATGCCCAGATCAGTGGGGTGGACACTCCTTGGTTCCGGTTCTTCCTTGACTACGACCCCCGACCGGCCCTAGTCGCACTCAAGGTCCCGGTCCTGGCCATCTTCGGCGAGTTGGACGTGCAGGTCCCGGCGGAGACGAATGTCGAGCCCATGCGGGCGGCTCTG
>JBBQIE010000421.1:0-3254 GCA_038324625.1 Anaerolineae bacterium
AAGGTCGTCATGCACCCCCTCGGCCCGGCGGGGACGGTAGTAGCCGGCCATGTAGGCCCCCAGGGGCGGGGTGATGTTGGTGGTGGCCGCTCCGGCGAGTAGGTTGGGCATGGGTTGACTCCATCATGATGTGTCGGTGTCTCTGGGAGCTGGTAGGTGCCAGGAGTCCGCTCGCATGGTACCATGCAGCGGTAAGCCTGCCTCACCCAACTGCCTAGGAAGGAGTATGGATGGCCGAATCTGTCTATGTCCATATATGCTTGCCGGCGGACGTGCTCGCAGCTCTTCGGGAGCGGCAGGCGGGCGGATCCGATGAGGAGCGCCTCATGGCTCCTCTTGCGGTCGGCCTCTTCGTGGATGGCATCATCAGCCTGGCGAAGGCCGCCTCACTGGCCAGGATGTCGCGCTACGAGTTCGCAGTCGCCCTGAAAAGAGCGGGAGTGCCGGCGTACGAGTACGGTAGGCAGGAGTATCAAGAGGATCTGGCCTCGCTGAAGGCCCCTTAGAGCCTGATCGTGGCCGGCAGCGAAGTCATCACCGACACCAGCCCTCTTATCTACCTCGATGTACTAGGTCACTTCTCTCTGTTGCAGCGTCTCTTCGGCACCGTCTTACTGCCAGGCGCGGTCTACCAGGAGGTCGCCGCGCCGGCACTGACACTGCCGGGCGCGAAAGCGACTCGCTCGGCGATCGAGGACGGATGGTTACTGCCCGCCAGAGTCCGCAACCGCCTCGCCGTGGAGATTCTTCTCTCGGACTTGCACCGCGGCGAAGCCGAAGTCATCGTGCTCGCCCAGGAACTGAGTGCGAAACGAGTTCTCCTCGATGATCGGATCGCCAGGAACAGAGCCAAGGCCCTTGGCCTGACTGTCACAGGCACCATCGGGCTGATCCTACTCGCCCGCCGGCAGGGGATACCGGTGGACCTTCGGCATGATCTCGACACCCGCATCCAGCACGGCTTCCGCATATCTTCTGACGTATACGAGGCCATCATCCGGGAGTCTTACCCGCCCTCTGGAACGTAGTGGTATTGGTCGGAGCATCGGACTCCTACATCTCCAGGCAAGCCTCGGCCGCCAACCAGAACAGCCGCTCTCGCACCTCCACGCGATCATTCCAGTCCCGCGAATCCCACACCTCTCCACTGAGGTCGTCCCCGCCGTAGAGGATCTGCCCGAAGGAAACGCCCCGGAAGCGGGCCACGGCGAAGAAGGCGGCCGCCTCCATCTCCACCGTCAGGCAACCCTCCTCCCGCCGCAGCCGCACCTTGTCCGGCGTCTCCCGGAAGAAGGCGTCGGTGGTCCAGGTCTTGGCCAGGCGGTAGTGGACGCCCCGGCGGCGTAGGACGGTCTCGATGGCGGCCACCGCCTCGGTATCGGCCTCCACCTCCCGGCTGGGGGGCAGATAGTGGTAGGAGGTGCCCTCGTCCCGCACGGCGCTGGTGGGGACGATCAGGTGGCCGACGGCGATGTCCCGGTCCAGCACTCCGGCGCCGCCACAGGCGATGAACTTGCCGGCTCCGGCCACGATGGCGTGTTCGAGGAGGGCGGCGGCCATGGGGGCGCCCACGCCTGGGTGGAAGACCCCCAGACGACGTCCGTTCCACTCGATCTCATGGACCGGGTGTTCGCCCATCTCGCTGCGCTCGCAGGCCACCTGCCGGGCCCCCTCCCCGGAGCAGACCCGGTCCACCACCTCCCGGAAGAAGCAGATAACGCAGTGCCCGGGCAGGCCGAGGTGGCCCTTCGAGGGGCGCGGCTCGATCAGGGCCTGACGCTGGGGGTCGTACTCGAGGATGGGGTAGTCGCGTCGCACCGATTGGGTCTCCTGCGGTGATTCGTTAGCCCCGGTCGCGGAAACCGCCATCTACTCCTCTCACGATGTCTCGATGAGCTCTTCCACTCAAGCCGGCACTTGGGCTGCCAGCACCACACTGCCCCGTGCCTCTTCCACGGTGACCTTCTGCCAGACCCCGGGGTGGCGGATCTGTACGGCGTAGTCAGTTAGGCGGACGGCCTCACTGATCTCAGCAGGAAGGTCCACCCCCTCTCGACAGAGGATGTCCAGCAGGTGCTCCAGAACATGCGTACGTGGGAAGCGAACTCGAAGCGATACGAGCAGAGCTTTCAGAGACTTCTCGGCGCACTGCTGCGAGTGAAAGCACACGTCTTCCAAGGCAGCTTCCGGAAGGTCGAGGGCCGCTCTGGCGATCACCAGATCGGAGTAGGCACGCCGTAGCCATGCCTGGGGACGATCAGGCCGCCTCTCGTTCATATACCACCATCCCTTCCTTTAGGGCGGCCTCGAAGATCGTGTAAGGGTTGTCGGCATACTGTGCCAATTGATCAGGACTAGTCAGTACAACGTCTATTGGTAGACCCAGGCCGCGCAGAACACGACGCAGTCTGATGGTCTCCTCTCTCTGGCGAGCAAGGCCCTTCACTATACTACCAACACATCAAGGTCGCTGTCTGGTCCAGCCTCGCCCCTGGCGTAGGATCCGAAGATAATCACTTGCTCCGGATCGCGGACAGCACGAATGCGCCTCACGATCTCGGCCACCAACTCATCCAAATCGGGAACCGGCATCGGCCTCCTCCGTGAACTCCTCCAGCATAGCCCAAGCCCAGTATCGCGGCCAGCCTCAAGAGGCGACCCCGTGACCCCATCCCGGATCAGGCATGGACTCGCTCGAGGGCGGCCATGGCTCCGGCGATCAGCCTCCCCTCGGTGCCGGCGGCGGCCTTGGCGGAGCGGGCCAGCATGGATTCGTAGCTGCCCTCCTCCAGGGCCACGTCGGTGGGGCAGTAGCCGATGTAGTCGTTGGCCAGTTCCACGGTCATGGTGTGGGCGAAGGGTGATTCCCCTTTGATTTGGAGGCCGTACTGGACGAAGACTTCCCCCGCCATCCCCAGGATCCCCAGGTCTCCCACCCGCAGGGCCATGACCGGGGTCTGCCGCTCCACCGGCTCCTCCGCCACCAGTAGGGCCTCGCGGGCGTAGGCCCAGTCCTGGAAGTTGGGGGATTCGGCATCGGGGATATTATCGCCCGGCGCCATGCGGTAGGTCCCAGCCAGGGCCCGAGCCGCTTCCAGCTCGGCCGGGGTGGACTCGCGCCGCCGGAAGGTCACCATATCGGTAGCGGCACCCAAAGCCACGTCATCTCGGTAGTCGAATCCGCGCAGCCCCTGCCAGGCGCCGTAAGCGGCAGCGGCCAGGACGTTGCCCACCCGCTCCGCCTGGAAGAAGGG
>JBBQIE010000422.1:0-3251 GCA_038324625.1 Anaerolineae bacterium
GGTGGCCTGGTCGGGCAGCGGGGTGACCGGCTACCGGACTGCCGAGATCGCCTACGCCCAGGCCCGGGGCCAACTGGCCCTCTATGAGCTTCTGGAGGAGATGGGGGAGATCCGGATCATTGGGGATCGCCGGGCCCTGGAGGAGCACCTCGCCGACTGGGAAGAGCCGGTCGCGGGGAAGCCGCCGTTGGGGTTCTTCCTGAGCATGGAAGGGGCCGATCCCATCGTCTCGCCGGCCCAGGTGGCGGAATGGTGGGACGCGGGACTGAGGGTGGTGAGCCTCTGTCACTACGGCATCAGCGCCTACTCCCACGGCACCGGCGCGCCGGGGGGCTTGCTGCCCTCGGCCCCGGACCTCCTGCGGGAGATGGAGCGAGTGGGGATGATTCTGGACGTCAGCCACCTGGCCGACCGGGCCTTCTTCGAGGCCCTGGATGCCTTCAGCGGGAGGGTCTTGGCCAGCCACCACAACTGCCGGGCCCTGGTGCCCGGCGATCGCCAGCTGACCGACGAGCAGATCCGCCTGCTGGTCCAGCGCGATGGGGTGATCGGTGCCGCCCTGGACGCCTGGATGCTCTATCCCGACTGGATCAAAGGAGAGACCAGCCCCGAGGTGGTGAGCATGGAGGACTACGTGGACCACATTGACCACGTGTGCCAGATCGCCGGGGATGCCCGCCACGCCGCCATCGGCAGCGACCTGGACGGTGGCTACGGCACCGAGCAGACCCCCGGGGGCCTGGATACCATTGCCGATCTCCAGAAGGTGCCCGACATCCTCCGGGAGCGAGGGTACGCCGAGGCAGACGTGGCACTCATCATGCATGGCAACTGGATCCGGCTGTTGCGCGAGTCGCTGCCGGCGTAGGGAGCGAGTCTAGCGGGGCCGATCCGAGGGACCGGTCCCTTCGACTGGAGGCTAACTTGGGCACTGTCATCGATCGCGATCGCACCGTCCTCATGCCCGCTAAGTACTACCAGCAGTTCGATGCCGACTTGGCCCTGGAGGTCCCGGGGGAGGGCTATGGCGGCTGGGGTACCGCCGAGATCCCCCTCTCGCTGGATCACACGGCCCTGGTGGTGATGCACGCTTGGGACACCGGCCGTCCCGAGGATTTCCCTGGCTGGCGCCGGGCGGTGGAGTATCACTCGCGAGCCGACCACATTGCCCGCACGGTGTTTCCACCCTTGCTGGCCGCCGTCCACCGCTCGCCCCTGCCGGTCTTCCACGTGGTGGCGGGTGGGGACTACTACAAGGAATACTCGGGGTACCGGCGGGCGGTGGACCTGGCCGGGCCCCCGCCGGAACCCTTGCCGCAAGTGCAGGCGGACCCGACGTTGGTGAGGTTACGGGAGTTCCGCCGGGAGCACGTCTTCGTGGGAAAGCATAACGAGGAGGACGTGAAGGCCGGCTTCGCCCGGGTGGACTTCCAGCCCCAGGCGAGGCCGGTGGGCCATGAGGGGGTGGCCGAGGACGGCCGGCAGCTATACGCCCTCTGCCGAGAGGCAGGGGTGAACCACTTGGTCTACGTGGGCTTCGCCATCAACTGGTGTCTGTTGCTCTCTCCCGGGGGCATGTGGGAGATGCAGAAGTACGGGGTGCTCTGCTCCACCATCCGGGAGGGGGTCACCGCCGTGGAGAACAAGGAGACGGCGCGGGCCGAGGAATGCAAGGAGATCGCCCTGTGGCGGGTGGCCTTGGCCTTCGGCTTCGTCTTCGCGGTGGATGACTTCATCGCCGCTCTGGAGGGGGGCTCGGCGTAGGAGGGTCCGGATCGCACCGGCTTCCAGACCCTCCCACGGGACGGGGAGTTCAATCGCCGGCCGCCTCTGCCACCGTGAGGTGCAAGGTCCCGTGATAATCGCCCGCGGGGACGATGCCGGCCTCCAGCCCGAAGTCCAGGGCGGCCACGCCCGATACCGGCAGCGAGGCGGTGAAGTTGTAGGGCTCATCGCCCTGCAGGGAAGCCTCCTCACCAAGGAAGGCGGCCCGGAAGCGAGCTAGAGTGCCGGTCGCTGCCTGATTGGTCATGGGGCTGAAGGTGACCGTCACTTGCAGGGGCACATTCCCCAGGTTGCGGATAGTGGGGCGTCCGTCGTTGGCGCCGAAGACGGTGTCGCCCGATACCGTGAAGAGGGCCTGAGGCTGAATCTGGCCGAAGTCCACCGAGGCGAAGTCTATCTCGTAGGCGGCCAGGGCTCCGTACTCGAAGGTGGCGGACGGCTGCGGCCTCTCGTCGCTCATGACGCCGAGGTTGGTCGCGGCCATCTTGGGGCTTGTTCCCAGGTGGACCACTAAGGTGTAGAGGCCGGGGGGATCGTCGGCCTTCAACTCCAGGATCCCCGATAGGGCGTACAGGAGGCCGGCATCCGCCTCGGCGGCCAGGTCCTCCGCCTGCTCGCGGCTGAAGGCGCCCGCGGCCAGGCCCTTTTCAAGAGCTTCCTGCACGTCTGCTGGGCCCAGTTTCAGTTGGCCCGCGATCTCCGTGGAAGGACCGATCAGATCGGCAGCCGCGGCGATGGGACCATCGGCCGTGGTAAGGGCCCACAACTCGACCGAGGCGGCCCCGGCGGACCGCGGCCCGATCTGCGCCCCGGGGAGACCGGGATCGGAGTCGGGAAGCACCCACAGGCTGCGCACTTCCGGCTCGATGGTGGGGGTAGCGGTGGGCGTCACCGTCGGCGTGGCGGTCGGCGTTCCCGTGGGGGTGGCGGTGACCGTGGCCGAGGGGGTGGGCTGATCGCTGACCTCCGGGGTGGAGGTGGGTGTGTCGGTGGTCTCGGCCGTGGGCAGAGCCTCGGGCTCCTCGGTGGGAGTGGGCTCGGGGGTGGCTGGGGAGTCTACGGCCCAGTCGGCTCGACCCAGCGACCACTCGCCGAGCTCGGGAGGCCCGCCGATCCATGCCTCCACACTGTAGGTGCCGCCGGCCCACCCCTCCCCCGGCGCCAGATCGCCGGCGAACACCCGCGCTCCACCGGTGGCCAGGAGCGCCTCGATGGCCTCATCTTCCGCCGTGGACCGGGATCCGGAGGCGAGGGCCTCTCCCCGCGCCTGAGTCAGGCCGGGGAACGACGCCGGCTCGCCCTCGCCGACGAGGGCCTCCAGTCCAGTCCGGGCCACCTCGATGGCGTCCGCGTCGCGCACTATCAACCAGGCACTGAGGTCCGCCTCGCTCTCGACTACCAGCCAGGCTCGCGCGCTCGGATGGGTAGCAGCCCCCTCCAATTCGGGCTCGCCGGAGGCCGGTTCC
>JBBQIE010000423.1:0-3249 GCA_038324625.1 Anaerolineae bacterium
GAAGGACGCCTCCCTGTGCGCCCTGGGACAGCTCACGCCCTCGCCGGTGATGAGCACCCTGCGCTATTTCCGGGACGAGTACCTGACCCACATCCTGGACAAGCGTTGTCCCACGGGGAAGTGCCAGATCATGAGCGTGGCCCCCTGCATCAGCGCTTGCCCGGCGGGGGTGGATGCCGCCGCTTACATTACGCTCACCGCTCAGGGCCGCTACGATGAGGCCCTGGCCATCCATCGGGAGACCAATCCCTTCGCCGTGGTCTGCGGGCGGGTATGCCCGGCCTACTGCGAGAAGCACTGCCGCCGAGGGGAAGTGGACGAGCCCATAGCCATTCGCTCCATCAAGCGCTTCATGGCCGAGAGCGCCATGAAGAAGAAATGGGCTCCGCCGCGGTTGGGTGAGGACAAGGCGGAGAAGGTGGCCGTCATCGGTGCCGGGCCCGCCGGGCTTACTGCCGCTTTGCGACTGGCGCAATATGGCTATCAGGTGACGGTGATGGATGCCTTGCCCGAGCCGGGCGGCATGATGCTGGTGGGCATCCCGGAGCACCGGTTGCCGCGGGACGTGCTGCGGGCCGAGATCGCCAACGTCATGCGCGCCGGAGTGGAGGTGCGGAACTCGGTGGTCTTGGGTCGAGACGTTACTCTGGATGGCCTCTTGGACGACGATGGATACGCGGCGGTGGTGTTGGCGCTGGGAACTCGGAAGAAGCGCGGGCTGGACGTACCCGGACCGGAGGCTCTCTCGGCCATGGGGATCGCCATGAGTGACGAGGGCATGATGATAGTGGATGAGACCTTCCTCACCTCGCGGCCTCGAGTGTTTGCTGCCGGCGATGGGGTCCTCGGGCATACTTCGGTGGTGGAGGCGGTGGCCCAAGGCAATCAGGTGGCCGCCATCGTGGACCACTTCCTGGGCACCGGCCTGGCGGAGAGGGTGCTCTATGAGAGGACCTATCACATCCCCGAGCCGGTGTGGGCGGTCGAGGACTATGCCCACGCCACCCGGCCGGAGCCGGTACACACCGAGGCCCCGGGAGCGGGCGGACGGATGATCCGGGTGGAGGACACTTTGCCGGAGGACGTGGTCCAGGAGGAGTGCCGGCGTTGTCTGCGGTGCGACCTGGACTGGCAGGTGCTGGCGCGAAAGCGGGAGCAGGCGCGTGAACGAGAACTGGCTTACTAATAGGGCCCACATCGGCAGCTACGGGGTTCAGGAGGTGTAATGGCGGCCCTTACGATGTACATAAACGGCCAAGAAGTGGAGGCCGAGGAAGGTAGCACGGTTCTGGCAGCGGCACGGGCCGCGGGGTTCCCCATACCCACGCTCTGCGAGCATGTCGCCCTTTCCAACTGGGGCGGTTGTCGCATGTGCCTGGTGGAGGTGGAACCGCGCGGGCAGTTGCACCCATCATGCACCTTCCCGGTGTCCCCGGGGCTGCGGGTGCAGACCCACTCGCCCAAGGTGGTCGAGGCCCGACGGTATGTGCTGGAACTGCTCTTCTCGGAGCGCAGCCACTACTGCATGTTCTGCGCCGCCGATGGCGACTGCGAACTCCAGAGCCTGGCCTACGAGCACGATATGGACCATTGGCTGTACGGGCGTCCCGACGATTGCATGACGGTGGACGCCTCGCGGCAGTTCTTCATTATGGATCACAACCGCTGCATTCTCTGTCGAAGGTGCATCCGCGCTTGCGGCGAGATCGCGGCGGTCCACACTCTGGATATCGGGGCCAGGGGGACGAAATCGGTGGTGGCTGCCGATCTGAACGTGCCCTTTGGGGATTCGTCCTGCATCTCCTGCGGCACCTGCCTCCAAGTGTGCCCGACGGGGGCTCTGGTGGAGCGCAGCAGCGCCTACATGGGTCAGGATGCGGTTTTGGATGAAGCCAAGACGGTCTGCGCTCAATGCAGTGTGGGCTGTGGGATTACGGCTCGGACCCGATCCGACCGCCTGATTCGCATCGAGAGTGATTGGGAGGCACCGGTGAACGGTGGCCTTCTCTGTCGCTTGGGGCGGTTCGATCCGCTGTACGTGACCACCCCGAGGGTTACCTCTCCGCTCCGGCGACTGGGGGGAGAGCTTCAGCCTTGCACTTGGGACGAGGCCCTCGAACTGATCGCGCGGGGCCTGGGAGCCGAGGCCGGAGAGACGGTGACCACTCTGGTGTCTTCGCGGGCTACCAACGAGGAGATGGACGCGGCTCTGGCGGCGTTCTCTCAGGGCTCCGCCCGGGTGGCCCTCCTGGATGGAGAGCCGGTCTCGACGGCGCCGGGCCAGGTTGCGAGCATCTCGGAGATCGAGAACGCCGATGTGGTGGTGGCCATCGAGGCCGACCTGGACCACGAGCACGAGGTGTTGGCTTGTTTCATGCGCCGGTCTCGAGATCGGGGCGGCAGGCTGTTTCTGTTGGGCGGTCAGGCCGAGAAACTGGAGCCGGTGGCCGAGGTGCTAAGCTCCGAGCGGGACCTGGAGACCCTGGCAGCGAGCCTGGGCGACGAGGCTCGGGTGCTGGTGCTCTACGGACCGAGCGCCCGGCCGGAGGCCCTCTCTGTCTTCTCCGGGGTGGCCGGTACGAGGTTCCTCGGACTGCCGTCCGGCGTCAACACCTCGGCGGCAGCGGCCCGGGGGCTCTCGGGCCTGGAGGCCGCCGGCGAGGGTGCGGCCTTCATCTATGCCGCGGACAGTCTCGTGGTGCCAGCTCCGAACACCTCACCGCGGTTCCTGGTGGTGCAGGGATGCTACCGCACGGAAGCGGTCGAGGCAGCGGACGTGGTATTGCCGGCGCGGCGCTGGAGTGAGAAGCACGGTCACCTCACCAACCTCGAGGGGCGGATACAGCCGCTGTCCCCGGTAGTCCCGGCGCCGGAATGGGCTCGCGACGACCGCGAGGT
Organism: Anaerolineae bacterium; assembly: GCA_038324625.1. Taxonomy (GTDB): domain Bacteria; phylum Chloroflexota; class Anaerolineae; order DRVO01; family DRVO01; genus JBBQIE01. Next base: position 2,899 of record JBBQIE010000423.1, read on the forward strand.
ATTGCTGGACCTGTTGCGATTGGGGGCTCGGAGTAGAGCCTGAGACATGGCCTCTCTTTAGGAGGACGTATGGCGAAGCCCAAGGTAGCGACTGACTGGTTGGCGGCCTGCGCCGGATGTCACATGTCGCTGCTGGATATTGACGAGAGACTGATCGCTCTGCTCCAGAAGGTGGAGCTGACCTCGAGCCCCATTACCGACCTCAAGGTGCCGCCGGAGAGCGGGGTGGAGGTGGGGGTCCTGACCGGGGCCATCAACAATGACGACAACCTGCACGTGGCCCACCGGATGCGGGAGCGCTGCAAGATACTGGTGGCCTGCGGCGACTGTGCCGTGTTCGGGGGCATCATG
>JBBQIE010000424.1:0-3233 GCA_038324625.1 Anaerolineae bacterium
CCCATTCTGCCCCGGCATCAGCCGACATGCTATACTGCGCCCAGGGGAGAGAGAGCTATGCCTAGAGCCATCGTGGCCTTGGTGGGCCGGCCGAACGTGGGCAAGTCCACCCTTTTCACCCGGATAGTGGGGCGCCGCCAGGCCATCGTGGAGGACATCCCGGGGACCACCCGAGACCGCCTCTATGCCGAGGCCGAATGGGGCGGGCTGGACTTCGTGCTGGTAGACACCGGCGGGCTCGAAGTGATTCCTGCATCCGGCGTCGGCGACCAGTGGCAACCGCTGGCCACCGGATCGGTGCCTTACGTGGCCGCCATGAAGGCCCAGGCTGAGATCGCCATCGCCGAGGCGGACCTTATCCTCTTGGTGGTGGACGCTCTCGCCGGGCTTACCGCCGCCGACGAGGCGGTGGCCGACATCCTCCGTCGCACCGACAAGCCCGTCATCGTCGCCGTCAACAAGGCCGACAACGCCGCTCTTCGCGAGGCCGCCACCGAGTTCTACGCCCTCGGCATCGGCGACCCCTACCCCGTCTCCGCCATTCACGGCACCGGCACCGGGGACCTTCTCGACGCCCTGGTCGCGGCCCTGGCCTCTCATCAGGTGCCGGAAGAGGAGTTTGAGGACGACGTCGTGCGAGTGGCCATCGTCGGGCGGCCCAACGTGGGGAAGTCTTCCATTCTGAACCGCATCCTGGGGGAAGAGCGGGTAATCGTCAGCGACATCGCCGGCACCACCCGCGACGCCATTGACTCCGAGATCACCGTGGGCGACACCAACGTGGTCCTCATTGACACCGCCGGCATTCGGCGTCGAGGTCACATCGAGCGCGGCATCGAGAAGTACAGTGTATTGCGGGCCCTCCGGGCGGTAGAGCGGGCCGATGTGGCCATGCTGGTGCTGGACGCCACCCAGTTGGTCACCGCCCAAGACGCTCACGTGGCCGGCTACATCCTGGAAGCCCGCAAGAGCGTGGTTGTCCTCATCAACAAATGGGACTTGATACCGGCCCGGGCCGAGGCGAAGGATGAGTTCCTGAAGCGGGTGCGCTACGAGTTCCGCTTCATGGACTACGTGCCTATCCATTTCGTCTCCGCCGTGACCGGTGAGGGCGTGGATGAGGCCCTGGCCATGGCCATGGAAGTCTACCACGAGCGCCACCAGCGTATGCCCACCTCCGAACTGAACCGCATCCTCCGCGAGGCCATCACCAAGGTCAACCCCCCCTCTCGCGGCGGACGCCGTCTGCGCCTCTACTACGGCACCCAGGCGGACATCGATCCGCCCACCTTCATCCTCTTCGTGAACGACCGGAAACTGGCACACTTCGGCTTCACCCGCTTCATAGAGAACCAGATCCGGGAGCGGTATGCCTTCCTGGGCACCCCCATCGTCATCGAATACCGCCATGAAGAAAGCGACCGCTAAGGCCGGCTCCTCCTACGTGGTGACCATGCCCATGGGGTTGGACGTCATTACCGTGGATGAGCTTGCCGACCGGGTCCGCGATGCCGATATCGAGGAACGCACCAGCACCGAGATCCGGTTTCGGTCCGAGGCGCCCTCGGCCATTGCCGGCCTCCGGAGTGTCTCCGACGCCTACGTGGTAGTACGCGAAGTCTCCGGAATCGGTCCCACCTATCGGGACCTCCGGCGCCTGAAGGAAAGCCTGGCCGGCACTAGGCTGGACGCCGCCCTGGCGACGCTCTCCCAGCTCGGCACTCGTCCCAAGCACCCCCTGACCTTCAGTGTGGCTTGCTCGCTTCGAGGGAGGCGAGCCTATCGCCGGCTGGATGCCCTGAAGGCGGCCGAGGAGGCGCTGGCTTCCATCCGGGGAATGGCGCTTAGATCGGCCGAGCAGAAGTCCGATCTCCGCTTCTGGCTGCATCTGGAGGACGACCGGGGCCGTCTCTGCATGGCCCTGACCCCAAAACCGGTGGGACTGAGGGATAGGGCCGTCTCTCTGCCCACCTCCCTGACCGGGCCGGTGGCCTACGCCATGGCCTCCCTCACCCGGCCCCATGCCGGGCAGGTATTCGCCGACCTCGCCTGCGGCTCCGGCAGCATCCTCCTGGAGCGGGCCGAGAACTGGCGCTATACCCTCCTGGTGGGCGGCGACCTGGCGGAGGAGGCAATCGCCGCCACCGCCGCCAACTTCGGCCCCCGCCACCGCCCGCGGGAGTTCCTCGTTTGGGACGCTACCCGCCTGCCTTTGGCGTCGGAATCGGTGGATGCCCTGGCCTGCAACCCCCCTCACGGCATCCAGATGCAACCGGAGGGCGGCCTAAGGAACCTCTACCGCGGCATACTGGCTGAGGCGGCCCGGGTGCTGCGGCCGAACGGCGTCCTCACCTTCCTCACTCCGGAAAGAGCCCTGACGGACGCCATACTACGCGAAATTCCGGCGCTGAGGATACGGCGCTGCTTCGTGGTGGACCTCCGGGGACAGAGGCCGTACCTATACGCGCTGACAAGGAGCTGACATTGCCTCTGACCTCGGAGCCCGCCGCACTCAAGAACGTGAAGGGCTGGATCATTGACATGGACGGTGTCCTCTACCGCGACACCGAGCCCATCCCCGGCGCCGCCGAGTTCATCGCCGCCCTCCAGGAGGACCAGACCCCTTACGTTCTCCTCACCAACAACTCCACCCTTACCCCCGGCCAGTATGTGGCCAAGTTGAGGCCCATGGGCATCGCGGTCACCGAGGACCGTGTCCTGACCTCGGCGTTGGCCACCGCCGATTACTTGGAAGAGGTCGCCGCTCCTGGGGCCAGGGTCTACATCCTCGGCACCGACGGCATCCGGCAGGCGGTGCGAGACAGTCGCTTGACTCCCACCGATGACTACCGAGAGGCCGACTTCGTGGTGGTGGGCCTGGATCGCCACCTCACCTTCATGCAACTCCAAGACGCCTCTCTCGCCATACGCCGCGGCGCCCAATTCATCGGCACCAACCCGGACCGCACTCTACCCACCCCCCTGGGCGAGATCCCCGGCAATGGGGCCATCCTGGCCGCCATTGAGGCAGCCACGGACGTGGAGCCGATCATCATCGGCAAGCCGCGGCGCCGCATTTTCGACTGGGCCCGAGGGCACTTGGGCCTGAGCGCTCCCGAGGTAGCCTGCCTAGGTGATCGCCTGGAGACTGATATCCTGGGAGGGCATGACGCCGGACTTTTCACCGTCTTCGTGCGCTCCGGGGTCAGCACCGCCGAGGACCGGGATCGCTT
>JBBQIE010000425.1:0-3232 GCA_038324625.1 Anaerolineae bacterium
GAGCACGAGCGACACAAGCGTCGCCATTCCAGCTTCCAGCGAGCGCTCGCCGCCTTTCAGGAAGCGGCCATGCGCCGGGAGATCAAGGGCGTCGAGGCCCTGCTTCCCTTTGGGGAGCAGGACGGCATCGTGCTGGTGGATGAGCAGCGCCGCATCCGCTATCTCAGCGGCATCGCCAACAATTTCTACCGCCGATTGGGATATATGGACTCCCTAGTGGGCCGGCACGTCGAGTACCTGGAGACGGGTGACGATGAGTTGGTGGGCCGAACCCTGGACGAGCAGCGATGCTTCCGGGAGGAGGCCAAGGCCCAGGATCGAGAATGGGTGCGCCAGACGGTGCCGGTCCCGGCGCCGGCGCACCGAGGATGGTCGGCCCTACGGTGGCTGGGACGGCAGGGGGGCGGCGATCCGGCGCTGGGGGCCTTCCTCCTGGTACACGACCAGACGGAGATGCGGAGGCGGGAGCGGGAACTCCAGGTCAAGTCGGCCATGATCCAAGAGACGCACCACCGGGTGAAGAACAACCTGCAGACCATCGCCGCGCTGCTGCGGATGGAGGCTCGGAGGAGCGCCTCGGAGGAGACGAAGCGGGTGCTCGAGGAGAGCATGAATCGCATCCTCTCCATCTCCGTGGTACATGAGTTCATGGCCAACCAGGGGGACGCGGCCATCAACCTTCGGGAGGTGGGCCAGCGCTTGGTCACGCACCTGCGGCAGATGGTGGCCTACCCCGGTAGGCAGATCAGCTTGAGCGTCAGTGGGCCGGACATCTACCTGCCGGCGCAGCAGGCCACGGTATGTTCCCTGGTCATCAACGAGCTGCTGCAAAATGCCATCGAGCACGGCTTCGAGGAGAGGACCCAGGGCACCGTCCTGCTCAAGCTCTGGGACAACCCGGATCGAGTGGTGTTCGAGGTCAGCGATGATGGGATAGGGTTACCCGGAGACTTCGATTTGGCTCACAGCGGCAGCATGGGCCTGAGCATCGTGCAAGTGTTGGTACGAGACGACCTCAAGGGTGAGGTGAGTCTGAAGAGCAACGGAGGAGTCACGGCCACCGTGGCTTTCCCCAGAACCGTCGGAGAGGTGAGGGCAATTGGAACGCACGAGAGTGATAATAGCTGACGACGAAGCCATAATCCGCATGGACCTCCGGGAGATGCTCACCAACCTGGGCTACCTGGTGGTGGGAGAGGTGGCCGACGGCACCAGCGCCGTTAACCTGGCCCGAGAGTTGCGCCCGGACATCGTGATCATGGATATCAAGATGCCGGACCTGGATGGGATAGATGCCTCCCGCATCCTCACCCAGGAGCGGATCGCCCCGGTGGTGCTGCTGACGGCCTATAGCCAGAGCGAGTTGATCGAGCGGGCCAAGGAGGCCGGGGTGGTGGGCTACATCGTCAAGCCCATCCGCGAGTCCGACCTGTCCCCGGCCATCGAGGTGGCCCTGGCCCGGTTCGGGGAGCTTCGAGCCCTCGAGCGCGAGGTGGGCGATCTGAAGGACGCCTTGGAGACTCGCAAGCTGGTGGATCGGGCTAAGGGCATCCTCATGGACAGCCAGAGCCTTACCGAGGCCCAGGCTTTCCGGCGCATCCAGACCATGAGCATGAACACCCGCAAGTCCATGAAGCAGGTGGCCGAGGCCATCATCCTGGCCCAAGAGGCCACCAAGGCGGACGGAGATTAGGCCCCGGCGGACATCGCTCCCAGATTGCCGGCAAGTGGCTCTTCTTCCAACGGTATGGTCGTCTGTGGAGCCGCCATCATGAGGCTGTCAGTCCTGATTCCGGTCTACAACGAACGCGACACCATCGCCGAAGTGGTGGATCGCGTTCTGGCCGTGGACCTGGGCGACGTCGAGATGGAGGTGGTCATGGTTGACGACGGCTCCACCGACGGGAGCCGGGAGGTGCTGGAGGAACTGGGGCAACGTCCGAAGGTGCGGGCCTACTTCCACGACGTCAACCAGGGGAAGGGCGCGGCGGTCCGAACCGCCATCTTTCGGGCCCAGGGGGACGTGCTCTTGGTCCAGGATGCCGACCTGGAGTACGACCCTCGAGACTACCGCCTGGTCTTGCAGCCGCTGCTGGAAGGCAAGGCCGACGTGGTCTACGGGTCCCGGTTTCTGGGTGGACCCCGAAAGGCCATGCTCTTCTGGCACATGGTGGGAAATCGAATACTCACCCTGGTGACCAACATCCTCTACGATACCATCCTCACGGATATGGAGACCTGCTATAAGGCCCTGCGATCGGATGTGGTGCGGCAACTGGGCCTCAAAGCGCAGAAGTTCGAGCTGGAGCCGGAGATCACCGCCCAAGTGCTGAAGCGTGGCTACCGCATCTACGAGGTGCCCATCTCCTACAACGGTCGGGAGTACTCCGAGGGCAAGAAGATCACTTGGCGTGACGGCATACCGGCGGCCTGGACTCTCATTCGCTGCCGCTTCCGGGACTGACGGGCCGACGAGGTGGAGAGCGCGCTCAAGGGAGCCGCGGCGGTGTGGCCGCGGCTTCTCGCTTGGGTACGGGAGTCAGGGCCGGGAAGGCTGGCCGGACTTCTGATTGTGATGGGGGTGGTGTTGCGGCTGGCTCCCATCAGCGACGATCCCTTCCACCCCGACGAGTGCCTCTATGCTTCCTGGGCCCAAGCCATCGCCACGGGAAATGACCCCTGGCTGTCCGAGGTCTCCATAGACAAGCCCCCGGTCTACCCCTATCTGCTGGCGGCCTGGGGATGGGGCGTGGGCTTCGGCCCCACTGCCCTCAGGCTGCTGGGCGTGGTCGCGTCATTGCTGGGGATGCTGGCCTTCCAGCGAGTGGTCAAGCAGCTCTGGGGCGGCTGCCCGGTGGCCGCTGGGCTGGCCCTATTGGCGCTGTCGCCGGTGACAGTGGCGCTGGACGCCACCGCTCTGACCGATCCGCCCGCCGTGGCCCTAGGGCTGACGGCGCTCCTGGCGGCGGTCGGCGGTCAGGGAGCGACGGCGGGGGTACTACTGGGTCTGTCCGCCGCCACCAAACCCCAGCTGATGGCCTACCTGCCTCTAGTGGGTGCGGCTTTGTGGTGGCGTCGGCCAGACAGGCGCAGCCTGGTCCGTGCCGCCGTGGGACTGATAGCCGTGGGCCTGGTGATTGCGGGATGGCAAGCGGCACGGGGCACTCAGTTGGACTTCGTGACCGCCGCCTGGCGTAACTACGGCACGCGGCCGGGGTCGGCGGCCTGGATG
>JBBQIE010000426.1:0-3231 GCA_038324625.1 Anaerolineae bacterium
GCCCCTACGGATTGTGGTCATAGACTCCCGGCATGACGACGTGCGGCATGGGATTCTCAGGGTGACCGCGGCGTGTAGCAAGTGGGCGGGGTGGCGTGAGTGCGGAAGGATGGCGGCAATGGCCGAACGGCACCGCGGAAAACGGCACACCCCGCGCTGGACGCCGACCTTTCGCGTTTTCGTCCCCTTTCGCGCCCTTCGTGATCCAAACGCCTACGTCCCCACTTCCCAGGAAGACAGATACCGCTCCTGCTCGGCGCTGAGCTGATCGCAGGCCATGCCCATCGCCTTCAGCTTCAGGGTGGCGATCTGCAGGTCCGTCTCCTCGGGGATGGTGTAGACCCGAGGCTCCAGACCCGCGGCATTGCCACAAAGGTACTCGGCGCTGAGGGCCTGGTTGGCGAAACTCATGTCCATCACGCTCGGGGGATGCCCCTCCGCCGCCGCCAGGTTGATCAGCCGCCCCTCGCCCAGAAGAGCCAAGCGCCGGCCGTCGGCGAAGCGGAACTGCTGCACCGAGGGACGCACCTGAGCCACCGAATCCGACATCTCCCGCAGGGCCGGGACGTTGATCTCCACGTTGAAGTGCCCGGAGTTGGCCAGCACCGCCCCGTCTTTCATGCGCTCGAAGTGCTGCCGATCCAGCACCGACACGTCCCCGGTGGCGGTGACGAAGAAATCGCCGATGGCGGCCGCCTCCAGCATGGGCATCACCCGGTAGCCGTCCATCACCGCCTCCAGAGCTCGGAGCGGATCCACCTCGGTGACGATGACGTTGGCGCCCATGCCCCGCGCCCGCATGGCGATCCCCCGCCCGCACCAGCCATACCCGGCCACCACGAAGTTCCGCCCCGCCAACAGGATGTTGGTAGCGCGGATGATCCCATCTATGGTGGACTGACCGGTGCCGTAGCGGTTGTCGAACAGGTACTTGGTCCGGGCATCGTTCACGGCGATGATGGGATAGCGCAGGACGCCCTGCTCGGCCATGGCCCGCAGCCGGATGACCCCGGTGGTAGTCTCCTCGGTACCGCCGATGACGTTGCCGATAAGCTCCTGTCTCTCCCGGTGTAGGGTGGTCACCAGGTCCGCGCCGTCATCCATGGTCATGTTGGGCTCGATGGCCAGGGCGGACCGAATGTGCCGGTAGTAGGTATCGTGGTCCTCCCCCCGGATGGCGAAGACCGGCACGTCGTAGTGGGCCACGAGGGCCGCCGCCACGTCGTCCTGGGTGGAGAGAGGGTTGGAGGCGCAGAGGGCCACCTCGGCCCCGCCCGCGGTCAGGGCCCGCATCAGGTTGGCGGTCTCGGCGGTGACGTGCAGGCAGGCGGCCAGCTTGCGGCCCTCCAGGGGGCGCTCGCGGCGGAAGCGTTCCTGGATCTCGGCCAGAACCGGCATCTCCTGGGCCGCCCACTCCACCCGGCTTCGCCCGGCATCCGCCAGGGAAAGGTCTGCTATATCGTGTTTGCTTGGCACTTGCTCTCCTCTTGCCGCCCTCTGGGGCGTATCATTCTGCCGTGGAAAGGTCAAAGCAGGCGCGCACCTCGGAGTCGCCTCCAAACGCCTGCCGGTACCGGCCCACGAATTCGTCCGCTGTGTAGTAGTGTTCCTGGGTGCCGGTCTGCTCCAGCACGTAGCAGGCAGCCACCGCGCCCAGTCGCCCGCAGGCGGCCCAATCCAGGCCGGCGGCCAGGCCCTTCAGGACCCCGGCCCGGTAGGCATCGCCCACGCCGGTGGGATCGGCGATCTGTTGGGGCGGGGCGCAGGGGATGCACACCTCCTCCCCCATGACCCATAGGCTCGACCCCTCTCCACCGCGGGTGACTGCCAGCACCTGCACCTCGTCCCGCAGGCGGCCCTCCCCGAGGCCGGTCTTCTCCTCCAGGAGAGCATACTCATACTGGTTGACCATGAGAGCATAGGCCCCATGAATGGCCTCCGCCAGTTGGGGCCCAGTCAGCCTGGGTATCTGCTGGCTGGGGTCGAAAATGAGGCGAGCCCCGGCCGCCTTGGCCTCCTCCGCGTGGCGAAGCATGGCCTCCGGCTTGTCGGGGGACACGATGACGATGTCGTCCGCTTGCACCCCCACCTCCGACAGGGAGATGCAGTCGGCATAGTCCATGGCCCCACCGTAGAAGGTGGCAATCTGGCATCCGGCCAGGTCGGTGCTGACGAAGAAGGAGGAGGTAAAATCGTCCTCCCGCACCAGGACGTGGGCAGTGTCCACCCCCCGGCTCTCCAACCGAGCCCGGTAGTCGCCGAAGTCCTGCCCCACCGCGCCCACCAGAAGCGGCCTCTCCCCCAGGAGGGCCAGGTTGTAGGCGATGTTGGCCCCCACGCCCCCATAGCTCCGTCGCATCCGGTCCACCAAGAAGCTGAGGCTCAGGCTATCCAGCCGATCGGGCAGAATGTGGTCCCGGAAATGACCGGGGAAGCGCATCAGATAGTCGAAGGCGATGGAGCCGGCAACCCAGATCCTCACGCCCGTCCCTCCCCCGAGGCCCGTCGCAGGCTCTCCCCGAACGGGGGCCGGAGCACCCCCACCTCGGTGACGATGGCGGTGAGATAGCGGGCCGGGGTTATGTCGAAGGCCGGATTGGCCACCTTCACTCCTTCGGGTGCGATCCGTTGCCCGCCCACGTAAAGGACCTCCTCCGGAGAGCGCTCCTCAATGGGGATGTCCATGCCCTCGGCCAGGCTCAGGTCCACCGTGCTCAGGGGGGCGGCGCAGTATACCGGCACCCGGTTCTCCGCCGCCGCCAGCGCCAGCTTGTAGGTGCCGATCTTGTTGGCCACGTCCCCGTTGGCGGCAATCCGGTCGGCCCCGAAGATCACCGCATCCACCTCTCCACGCAGCAGGAAGAGACCGGCGGCGTTGTCGGCGATGAGGGTACAGGGGATGCCGTCCCGCATCAGCTCCCAGGCAGTGAGGTGAGCCCCCTGCAGGCGCGGGCGCGTCTCATCCACCAGCACGTGAATGTTCTTCCCCATCTCGTGCGCCGCCCGGATGACCCCCAGGGCGGTGCCGTAGGCCACGGTGGCCAGAGAGCCGGCATTGCAGTGAGTGATCACGGTACAGGGATCGGGAAGGAGTTCGGCCCCGAACCGGCCCATCCGGCGATTGGCGGCCACATCCGCCTCGGCTATCGCCTGCGCCTCGGCTACCAGGGCCTCGGCAATCTCGGCGGAACCGCGATCGCCCATCCGTCGAGCTAGGGTCAACATGCTATC
>JBBQIE010000427.1:0-3224 GCA_038324625.1 Anaerolineae bacterium
GCGGTGCGGACCAACTTCACCACCACGGTCACGTCGGCGATGGTGGGACGGCCGGCCGTCGAGTACACCTGGTCGAAGATCAGGCCCGAGGCCACCGCTTGGGCGGTGTCATGTACCGAGGTGCCCAGGAAGAGCCCGGTCCGCAGCGGATCCGTCCCGAAGAGGACATGAGCCAGATAGGGGTAGATGAAAGTGGCCAGAGCCCCGAAAATGGTGATGTTGGCGGCGGCGTAGGCCACCTCTTCATCGGTGGCGTCAATAGCGGGGGCGGTGGCCACGATGGCGGAGAGCCCGCAAATGCTGGTGCCGACGGCGATGAGGGTACCCAGACGTTCCGGCAGCCTCAGCCGGCGAGCGATGAGGGTGGTGAAGACCAGTCCGGAGACGATGGACAGGGCCACCAGCGGCACCCCGAAGGCCCCCAGCTTGAGCACGTCCAGGAGGCTGAGGCGGATTCCCAGGAGGATGATCCCCAGCCGGAGGAGCTTCCGCACCGAGAAGCGAATGCCGGGCTGAAGGATCGCCGGCAGTTGCACGGTGTTGGCCGCCAGCATCCCCAGGAGAATGGCCACCATGATGGGTGAGATGGGGCTCTTGCTGAAGCCGAGAACATCGGTGCCGATCCGGTCGGCGAGCCAGGTACCCAGGGCGGCCACGACCACGGCGGAGAGGACGCCCGGCAAGAGCGTGGGGATGCGCCGGTAGCTGACGCCCACCAGAGCGTTCTCCAGAGGATTTGGTGGTCCTGCGGCTTCGCCCGGCATTTGGAGGAACCTCCGCACGGAATGACAGCGGACCTAGGCCCGCTGCCGGGACTATGCCTTCAGGCCCTTGGCTTTGGCCTCTATCGCCCGGATGAAGTCGCCCTTGGCGTTGGTGTACCCTTCGCGGTCGTCCCGGAACCGCTCGGCCAGGTCCCGCTTCAGGCGGTCGTACTCGGTCGCCGTCTCCGGGTGGGCGCGGAGGTAGTCCCGGAAGGCAAGGTGCCGCTGCCAGAACTCGCCTCCCTGGGCCACCATGTGCAGGTGGAAGGAGTCGCCCTCGTCTCTTCGATCCAGGTATCGTCGCTCCGGCATAGTATCCTCGGGGCCGGGGAAGTAGGCGTAGCCCAGCTTGACGAGAGGAAGGATGCACTCGTCGGCGACTTCCAGGTCGCGGACCCCTATCAGGATGTCAATGATGGGTTTGGCCGACAGCCCGGGCACGGCGGTGCTGCCGACGTGCTCGATGCCGGCCGTGCCCTCGCCCAGGGCGGCGGCGATTCTGCCTCGCTCCCGCTCAAACTGGGCCGGCCAGGATGTATCGTAGTCGAAGATGATCACCGGACTGGGCAAGGAGACTCTCCTACGGCCGGGCTTGTCCGGCTAGATGTCGTTCACGACCGAATCCGGACGGCGGCCGGTGAGGACGCGGGCGACGTTCTCGGCTGCCTTCCACTTGACGTTGTAGGTGCCGCGGTCGGAGATGCCGGCGCAGTGGGGGGTGATGATGACGTTGTCCATGGTCAGCAGGGGGTTGTCGGGGTCGGGCGGCTCTTTCTCCAACACGTCCAGCCCGGCGCCGGCGATGGTGCCCTCCCGCAGGGCGGCGATCAGAGCCTGCTCGTCTACGATGGGCCCGCGGGCAGTGTTGATGAGATAGGCACTAGGCTTCATGAGGGCCAGCTCAGGCTCGCCGATGAGCTTCTCGGTGTCCGGGGTGAGGGGGCAGTGGATGGAGATGAAGTCGGAGTCGTGGAGAAGCCGGTCCAGATCCACCATCTCCACCCCGTGGGCGGCGGCGGTCTCCGGCTTGGCGTAGGGGTCGAAGGCGATGACCTTGAGGTCGAAGGCGCGGGCCTTGTCCGCCACCATGGCCCCTATGTCGCCCAGCCCGATGAGCCCCAGCACCTGGTCGTACACCTGGACCATGGGCCGGGTCAGAGGGGTGCGGCGGGACCAGTCGGCGGACTTGCCGATGGCATTGAGCTGGATGAGCTTCTTGGCGCAAGCGAGCAGCAGGAGGATGGCGTGGTTGGACATCTCCTGGTTGAAGATGCCGCCGGTGCGGACGTTGGCCACCACCACGCCGTGGTCAGTGGCCGCCTCCAGGTCCACCCGGTCGTAGCCCACGCCGTAGCGGGAGACCACCTTGAGGTCGGGAAGGGCCTCCAGCACCCGGCGGGTGACCCAACCCGAGCCCAGGAGCAGGCCGTGAGCGCCCTTGGCGGCCTCGATGACGGAGTCCTCGTCGTTGGGAAAGGCCCGGCACTCGAAGTCCACGTCCAACCCGGCCAGGGCCTCGTGCTCGGCCTCCAGGCCGCCCCAGTCCATGGCCTGGGCCATCACTCGGAAGCGCTTGCCGCCCTCAGGCATTGTCGTCCTCCAGCAGTTGACGAGAGTAAGTGGGCCCGGTGGACCTCGATGAGTGAGCGTCCAGGGCCGGCCCGGAGTCTACTCCAGGGGGCAGCGGATGGCCAAGGCGAACCCCATCTCCTCTAGCGCTCGTCGGCTTTGGAGAGGACCCGTTCATAGACCGCCTCGTACTGGGGCACGATCTCCCGATAGTCGAAGCGGAGGGCACGCTCACGGGCGCCCTTGCAGAAGGCCTCCTGCTTGACCGGATCGGAGAGGATCTCGATGGCGTACTGCGCCATCTTCTCGACGTCTCCCACCGGGGCCAGGTAGCCGGAGACGCCATGCTCGACCACCTCGGGCAGGCCGCCCACATCGCTAGCGATGACGGGGACGCCGGAGGCCATGGCCTCCAGGGCCACCAGGCCGAAGCTCTCGGTCTCGCTGGGGAGCAGAAGCAGGTTAGCCGCCGGCAGGAGAGGGGCCACGGCGTCCACCACCCCCAGGAACTGCACCCGATCCGCCACCCCCAGGTCCTGGGCCAGGCCGGCGGCCAGGCTGGAGTCGGGCCCGTCCCCGATGAGGATGAGGCGGGCATCCATGACCGCGGCCACCCGAGCGAAGACCTTGACCACGTCGCCCACCCGCTTGACGGGGCGGAAGTTGGAGATATGCATGAGGGTCACCTGGCCGGGGCGCCCCGATTGGGGGATGCAGGCCGGCAGGGGACGATGATGTCGTTCCGGGTCTATGAAGTTGTAGATGACGTCAATATCCCGCTTCACGTCGAACTGGCGGTAGGTCTCGTCCTTCAGGAAATGGGAAACGGCGGTGACGGCGTCGGACTGCTCGATCATGGCGGCGGTTATGGGGCCGAAGGAGGGGTTGTTG
>JBBQIE010000428.1:0-3223 GCA_038324625.1 Anaerolineae bacterium
CTTCTATCCTGGACCGGTGGTGAACGGGAAAGACACTTTCCGCGCCCGCGGGCGGAGGACCATAGACGAATGGTAGCACACGAGGAACAGGAGTTCCTTGAGACCCAGGAGCAGAGCGCTCCGGAGCCGGAATATGGTCTCGACGAACTCCTGGAGAAGGGACGCAAGCAGGGGTATGTCAGCCAGGAGGACATCCTGGCTGTCATTCCCGACGCTGAGAACAACCTCGATGCCTTGGATGATATTTACATAACTTTGCTCAACGAGAGCATCGAGGTACACGAGGGCGACGAGGAAGAGGGTGAGAGTGAGGAGGATGACTCCTCCGCCGAGGCCGAGGAAGAAGAAGTGGACCTGTCTCAGATCGGGGTGGATGACACTGTCAGCCTGTACCTCAAAGAGATCAGCCGCGTCCCCTTGCTCACCGCCGACCAAGAGGTGGAGCTGGCCCAGAAGACGGAAGCCGGGGTCGAGGCCATCAACCGCCTGGCGGATGGGGACTATGAGCCCGATGAGGAGGCCATGTTGGAGGGCATCGTCCGTCAGGGCGAGAAGGCCCGCAAGCACCTCATCGAGGCCAACTTCCGGCTGGTGGTGAGTATTGCTAAGAAGTACGTCGGCAGGGGGGTCTCTTTTCTGGATCTCATCCAGGAAGGCAACATCGGCCTGATCCGCGCCGTCGAGAAGTTCGACTGGCGCCGGGGCTTCAAGTTCAGCACCTATTCCACCTGGTGGATTCGCCAGGCGATCACCCGCGCCATCGCCGACCAGGGTCGTACCATCAGAGTGCCGGTGCATATGACCGAGCGCATCAACAAGGTGATGCGGGCTCAGAGGAAACTGGTCCAGGAGTTGGGCCGGGAGCCCACCCCGGAGGAAATAGCCGCCGATCTGGATACCACCCCGGACCAGATCGAGCGTATCATGAAGATATCGGAGCGGCCGCTTTCGCTGGAGATGCCGGTGGGCGAGGAGCAGGACAGCGCCCTCGGTGACTTCATCGAGGACGAGTTGAGCCTGATGCCCAATGAGGTCGCCTCCAACGAGCTTCTGCGGCGGCAGGTCGAGGAAGTGCTGGCGACCCTCAACGCCCGAGAGGCCCGCGTGTTGCAGATGCGCTTTGGCTTGAAGGACGGACATACCCATACACTGGAGGAGGTCGGGCGACGATTCGGGGTCACTCGAGAACGAGTGCGGCAGATCGAGGCCAAGGCCCTGCGCAAACTGCGTCACCCCAGCCGAAGCCGAAGGCTGCGGGACTATCTCCAGCCGGAGTAGCCTGGGAGCGCCCACGGGCCGGGGGCGATAGGGAAGTCTCCGAACCGAGGGCGTGAAGAAGGCATTGAGGCATGATCTCGGGCGCCCGTGGGTGATTTTGGGGCGCCCGTCTTGTTGCTCGCCAGCTAGATCACCGGGAGGGCGTAAGATGGCCACCGACACGATTGATACCCGCTTTCTGGATGCCTTGGCCAGCGCCGAGCCTACGCCCGGGGGCGGCAGCGCCTCCGCCGTGGCTGGGGCCATAGCGGCCGGGCTCCTCAGCATGGTCGGCAATCTGACCGTGGGTCGAGAGCGATTCGCCGCCGTCGAGGAGGAGATGGCCTCGGTGCTGGCGGAGACGGAACGGCTGCGGACGCTCCTGGTGAAGCTGGCCGGGGAGGATATGGCCGCCTACGGTTCCTTCTCCGCTGCCATGAAGATGCCTCGCGGATCGGCCGGGGAAAGGGCGGAGCGCACGGAGCACATGCAGACGGCCTTGCGCGCCTGTACCTTGGCGCCCTTGCGGATAGCGGAGGCTTGCCGGAGACTGCTGGACTTTTCGCCGACGGTGGCGGAGAAGGGGAACCCCAGCGCCGCCAGCGACGCGGTGGTGGCTGCCTTGCTGGCGGAGGCGGCCATGCGCGGGGCCGGCCTACAGGTGCTGGTGAACTTGGAGTGGCTGAAGGACGCCGACTTCATCGCCGAGCAACGGGCTCGCCTAACTGAGCTCGAGAAGGGAGCGGCGGAGCTCAAGGAGGCGGTGGTGGCGATGGTGGGCGGCGAGGCGCAGGGTTAGCAGTGGGTCCCTTAAGGGCTCGCCTGGGCAAGGAGGCGGTTCGTGGCGGCTGAGTTGCTGGATGGACGAGAGACGGCGAAAGCCATTCGAGGGGAGATCTCGGAGGCGGTGCGACTGTTCTCGGAGGAGAGCGGGCGGGCCCCCTCTCTGGCGGTGGTGCGATTGGGTGAGGACCCCGCTTCGGTCAGCTACGCCAAGATGATATCGCGAACCTGTGAGCAGGTGGGGGTGCGCTTCTCTCCTCATTTCCTGGCCGAGGCGGATGAGAAGGAGGCGGTGGAACTGGTGGGCGGGCTGTCCGCTGATGCCGGCATTGACGCCATCATGGTCCAGGAGCCCCTGGGCGGGGGCGTGTCGCGGGAGGCCGTCATCGCGGCCCTGGATCCGGACAAGGATGTAGACGGGGTTCATCCGGTCAACGCCGGACGCCTATTTCAGGGGGCCGGCGATTTCCTCGCCCCGGCGACGCCGTCCGGCGGCATGGAATTGCTGGACCGCTACGGCATTGCCTTGCAGGGGAAACGGGCAGTGGTCGTCGGGCGGTCCAATGTCGTGGGGCGACCCATGGCCATGATGCTAATGCACCGCAACGCCACGGTGACCGTGTGCCACTCTCGCACCCTCGACTTGGCGACCGAATGTCGCCGGGCGGAGCTCCTGGTGGCGGCCATCGGCAAGCCCGGGTTCATCACCGCGGACATGGTTTCACCGGGAGCAGTGGTGGTGGACTTCGGGGTCAACTTCGTAGAGGGCAAGATGGTCGGGGATGTGGCCTTCGACGAGGTCTCTGTAGAGGCGGGTTGGATCACCCCGGTGCCCGGCGGCACCGGGCCCATGACCAACTTGATGCTGATGAGGAACGTCCTCAAGGCAGCAGAACAGCGGCGCCGGGACTAGTTGACGCGCTGCCGGCGGGCTGACACAATCCCAGCGTAGGAGGAAGCGATGTCGGAAAAGAATGTGGTCCCCAGCGATCTGGATATCGCCCAGGCGGCGAAGCTCATTCCCATCCTCGAGATTGCCTCGAAGCTCGGCCTCGGCCAGGATGACCTGGAGCTTTATGGCAAGTACAAGGCCAAGGTACACCTGAACGTCCTGGACCGGTTGAAGGACCGTCCCAACGGGAAGTACGTGGACGTCACCGCCATTACCCCCACCCCCTTGGGC
>JBBQIE010000429.1:0-3220 GCA_038324625.1 Anaerolineae bacterium
CGGGCTGGATTGGTTCAGCAAGGGCGTGAAGTCTCCATCGAGGCCCGCCGCCAGGCCCTGGGGGAGACCATCACCGGTCTCCAGGAGTTGGTGCTCTACGGCCTGAAGGGTGCCGCCGCCTACGCCGACCACGCCCACATCCTGGGCCACGACGACGACTCGATCTACGCCGGCTTCCACGCCGTCCTCGCCTACCTGGCCGAGGGGGAGACCACCGCCGAGGCGCTCTTGGACCTAGCCCTGAAGACGGGGGAGCTGAATCTGAGGGTGATGGAACTCTTGGACGCCGCCAACACCGGGGCCTACGGCCACCCCGAGCCCACCGTGGTCCGGGTGACGCCGGTGAAGGGCAAGGCCATTCTGGTGTCCGGCCACGATCTCAAGGACCTGGAGGCCCTGCTGGAGCAGACCTTGGTCACGCCGACAGAGCGTGACCGGGGCAAAGGCATCAACGTCTACACCCACGGGGAGATGCTCCCGGCCCTGGCCTACCCCGGCCTGAAGAAATACGAGCACCTGGTGGGGAACTACGGCGGCGCCTGGCAGAATCAGGCCCGCGAGTTCGACGCCTTCCCCGGCGCCGTCCTCATGACCACCAACTGCATCCAGCGCCCCCGCGAGAGCTACAAGGGCCGCATCTTCACCGCCGGGCTGGTGGCCTGGCCGGGCGTGGCCCACGTCAGCCGGGAGGACTTCTCCCCGGTGATCGAGGCCGCCCTGGAGGCCCCCGGCTTCCCCGAGGACGCTCCCGAGGAGACCATCACCATCGGCTTCGCCCGCAACGCCGTCATGAACGTGGCCGGCCCGGTGATCGAGGCGGTGAAGGCCGGGCAGGTGCGGCACTTCTTCCTCATCGGCGGCTGCGACGGAGCCAAGCCCGGGCGCAACTACTACACCGATCTGGCTCAGCAGGTGCCCGACGACTGCGTGATCCTCACCTTGGCCTGCGGCAAGTACCGCTTCAACAAGCTGGAGTTCGGCGACATCGGGGGCATTCCCCGGCTGCTGGACGTAGGCCAGTGCAACGACGCTTACTCGGCGGTACAGATCGCTCTGGCCCTGGCCGACGCCTTCGACTGCGGGGTCAACGACCTGCCCCTCTCCCTGGTCCTCTCCTGGTACGAGCAGAAAGCGGTGGCTATTCTGCTCACCCTGCTGCACCTAGGGCTCCAGGGCATCCGCCTCGGCCCCACCCTGCCCGCCTTCCTCACCCCGGAGGTCCTGGGCATCCTGGTGGAGAAGTTCGCCATCGCCCCCATCACCACCCCGGAAGCCGACCTGGCCGCCATCCTGGCGCCGGCAACCGCCTAGGGGACGTCTGGATCGCGAACGACGCGAAAGCAAACGAAAACGCGAAAGGCTTGGGCCGATTTCGCGTCGCTTGTTGCTCGCCGGCTGCATCCTCTAGTCGGATGTCTCCTCCATCACCCTGAGACCCCATGCCCCGCGAGGCATGGGGTCTCAGAGCGCCGATGCGAAGGCTGGGTGGGCTACGATCGCGGGTCCGCCCACCGGGGATTCACGAGGCCCCTGAACATCGAGCCAACCCCCGTGAGACGCCAACCTTTCGCGTTTTCGCCCCTTTTTCGCGTCCTTCGCGATCCAAATCCCCTACCGCCGCAAGGCTTCCCGCAAGGTCCGATAGCCGATGGATACCACTCCGGCCTCGTCGAGGACCGCCCGCAGCCCTGGGTCGCTGAAGGTCTCCCAGTCCCCGGCGCGGACGGCGGCGCGGGCCGGGCCCATGATGGCTGTCGCCTCCGGGGTGGGCTGGGAGGGATGGTAGATGAGGTGAGTCAGGCCGGGTGGGAGGGCCTCGATGAGGCGACGATAGTGGTCGCCGTAGTCCCCCGGCCCGGAGTGCTCCAGCCCGGCCAGGTGATCCACCAGCAACACCTCGCCGGAGCTCTCCAGGGCGGCCACCGTCCCGGCCAAATGGCGGGCCTGGTCCTCCGGCAGACCCCGCGCCACTAGGGCCTCGGGGCTGAGGCGGGGAAGCATCACCGGCAGGCGGTACTCCCGGGCGAGATCGAGGTAGCAAGGCAACAGATCGGGGTGGGCGATGGAGCCCATGTGGGTGTCCAGGTGGGTCACGTCAATCCCCGCCGCCAGGGCCTTCTCCACCTGGGCCCGCATCTCCGCTCCGGCGGCTTCCGGGTCCATATGAGCGTGGAGGGAGGCCACATCCCTCCAGAGGTAGCCCTCCTCGTCCAACAGCCCCGAGGCCGGGTCGCGGGTGGAGACCGGCCCCCAGCGATAGGGGCCCCACTCGCTGGTGAGGGTCAGGTGTACCCCCAGATCGGCCCGCGGATGCTCCCCGGCCAGGGCGGCGGCGTCCCGGAACCAGGGGCAGGGCACCATGATGGACCCGCAGCTCACCGTCCCGATGGCGAGGATGTCGCTGAAGGCGGCATTGGCGGCCCGGCACATGCCCAGGTCGTCGGCGTGGAAGATGACCACGCGGGCCTCGGGCGGGTAGCCCAGGCGCTCCAAGGTTGGCGACGACATCGGCTCCCTCCTTCCGTCTATTCGGGGCTCAGCGCAGGCGGATCGGCTTGATGGTCCAGGACTGAAGCCGGGTGAATTGGGCATGGGTGGAGACATCCAGGTCGGGCTTGTGCATCCAGCCGGGCACTCCCTGGCGCACCTCCTCGGCCAGGACTTCGCCCAAGGCGGGCACTGCCGGGGCCGAGGGGATGGTCACCGGGTCCAGGGTAGGGTCGGCCACGGCGGCGGCCAAGGCCCGGTAGAGGGCCCCGATGCCCAAGGCGGAGCCGCCCACCGACACGGCGGCGGGCAAGCGGCCGGACCCGTCCACCGCCGCCACTAGGGAACGGGCGGCAGCGAGGAGTTGATCCCGGCTGAGGGTAAGCGGGCCCGCCGACGCCGGGGGTTCCGCCGTCGGCCCTTCCACGTAGCGGAAGGGAAGAGCCCCGTCGGATCGGCCGCCGGCCAACCAGGCAGCCCACAGGTAGAGCCCCTCGGCGGGGGAGGCCAGGGGGCCGTGCTGTCGGATTGCCTCGGAGGCGACGGCCTCAGCGGCCAGCGCTTGCAGCTCAGCCGCGGTCACTTCCCTCGGCTCGGGCGGGATCAGGTCGTTCATCTCGCGGATGGTGCGCAGTTGCACCCCGGGCAGGCCGGCTACCCCGCGGGCGAAGCGGCGCAGGTTGGCCTGGGCGGTGGCCCAGTCGGCGTCGCTCCGAAACTCTGACATACGCCA
>JBBQIE010000430.1:0-3204 GCA_038324625.1 Anaerolineae bacterium
CAGAGCGACCCTCGGAAAACCGTCCATCTATCCTGGTGGCCTCGGTTCTCGGTGAGCAACTGGGCAATCCTAGCGCTATCTCGCACCTTCTGCCAAGGTCGGCAAGGGGATGTCCCCAAGAAGGGAAGGGCGGCGATCGTGGGCGGCATTGGAACGTCGGAGGCCCCTGGGCGATACTGGTGGCCAGATCATTGGCAGAGAAGGAGTTGGGTTGGATGAGAGCAGTGAGACTGACCGAGATCGGCGCCCCGTTAGAGGACCGCGAGCTGCCCACCCCTGATCCTGGTCCGCGGGAGGTGCTGGTGCGGGTGAGGGCGGCGGGCATCTGCCACTCGGACGTTCACTATCGAGATGGTACCTCGCCGGTGAGCCGGCTGCCCATCACGCCGGGACACGAGGTGGCCGGGGAGGTGGTGAGGACCGGGTCCGAGGTGACGACGGTTGCCGAGGGCGACAGGGTGGCCCTGCACTACCTGGTCACCTGTGGGGAGTGCCTCTACTGCGCCCTGGGCCAGGAGCAGTTCTGCCGTCGGGGAGCCATGATCGGCAAACACCGGGACGGGGGTTACGCCGAGTACATCGTCGTCCCTGCCCGGAGCGTGGTGCCTTTGCCGGAGGAGATTCCCTTCCCTCAGGGGGCGGTGCTCATGTGCTCCTCGGCTACCTCGTTGCACGCTCTGCGCCGGGCCCGGCTGCAAGCGGGGGAGACGGTAGCCGTCTTCGGAGTCGGTGGGTTGGGGATGTCGGCGGTGCAGCTGGCCCGCGCCCTGGGCGCCCTGGAGGTCTACGCCGTGGACATCAACCGGGAGCGCCTGACCCTGGCCGAGGGATACGGGGCGACGCCGGTGGATTCGGGCGCGGGCGACCCGGTGGAGCAGCTGCGTCGGCTCACCAAAGGCCGAGGGGTGGACGTGGCGCTGGAGGTCATCGGCCTGCCGGAGACCATGAGTCAGGCGGTGCGGTCCCTGGCCGTATTCGGGCGGGCGGTGCTGGTGGGCATCAGCGATCGGCCGTTCTCGGTGCAATCGTATACCGAGCTCATCGGGAAGGAGGCGGAGATCCTGGGGGTCTCCGATCATCTGATGAGCGAGTTGCCCCTGCTGATGGAGTTCGCCCGTCGCGGCATCCTGGACCTCTCCAGCGTAGTGACCCGCACCATCCCCCTGGAGGCGGAAGCGGCGAACCGGGCCCTGGATGATCTGGCCCGGTTCGGCTCGGGGGTGCGCACGGTGATCGTGCCCTAGACCGCCTCCTCCGCGCCAGTCAGCGGTCGAGCAGGCGCGAGAAGGCGTCCTCGGGCAACTTGTCCAGAGTGGCGACGACCAGGTCGCCATCCAGGCCCTCACGAGAGGTGAGCACGCCGATGGACCGCATCCCCGCCCGGCGGGCGGCCTCGATCCCGGCCGGGGCGTCCTCAACCACCACGCAATGGGCCGGGGGCACGCCCAGTCGCGAGGCGGCCAGGAGGAAGACCTCGGGGTCGGGCTTGCCCCGGCGCACGTCCTCCCCGGCCACCAAGGCGTCGAAGAAGCCCCCGTTGCCCAGGACGGCCAACACTGCCTCCACGTTGGCTCGGGGGGCGGAGGAAGCCACCGCCTGCCGCCACCCGGCGGCGCCCAGGGAGGCCAGCAAGCGCTCCACCCCGGGCAGACAGCGGAGACCGCCCTCGCGAACCAGTTCTCGGTAGCGGGCCTCCTTGTCGTCTCCGATGCGGTCCACCTCGGCGTCCGGCAGGTCGGGGCCGAAGAAGCCCCGCAGGACGACGTCGTTTCTCTGGCCGAAGGAGGCGAGGAACGCCTCTTGGGAGAGGGGACGTCCCTCGGCGGTCATGGTTTCCCGCCAGGCGATCCAGTGGTATTCGGCGGAGTCGGTGATGGTGCCGTCCATGTCCCAGAGGACGGCGCGCGGGGAAACGGCGGTCAGGGTTTGTCCTCGTAGCGGACGGCGGTGCCGCTGGCGCTGACCATCAACATGCCGCCGCCCCCGCCGGGGTT
Source organism: Anaerolineae bacterium (assembly GCA_038324625.1). Taxonomy (GTDB): domain Bacteria; phylum Chloroflexota; class Anaerolineae; order DRVO01; family DRVO01; genus JBBQIE01. The sequence goes on from JBBQIE010000430.1 coordinate 1,995, forward strand.
GATGGTCTCGTAGTCCAGGTCAACGCCGACGACGGCGTTGGCCCCCAGAGCGCGGGCCTGCTGGGTCATCTCCTCGACGGCGATGTCCTTGGCCCGGCGGAGTTCCTCCTCGTACTCGGCGGACCGGCCGCCGACGATGTCCCGGACCCCGGCGAAGAGGTCCCGGAAGATGTTGGCGCCCAGGATGGCTTCCCCGGAGACGAGGCCGAAGTACTGGATGATGTGCTTCCCTTCCAGACTAGGGGTGGTGGTGATCAGCATGGTCAAGGCTCCTTGCATTCAGATAGGGAATCGGGCGATAGTGACGCTAACGACAGCCACATTATGCCTCATTCAGCGGCGATGGTTAAGCGCGCGCCGGCGCCTTGACCGCCATGAACCAAGAGTCTATACCTGAAGCCAGGTTGTGAGTGACAGATGATTGCGCTCAGGAGGCGGAAATGCCACGTTACGAAGTGGAAACCAAGTTGTCGCCGGAGCAGGTGATGGAGAGGGCCACGCGGTACTTTGGTGGGGAGTTGGGTCTAGAGATGACTCAGGACTCGGACTGCTGCCTGTCTTTTCGGGGAGGCGGTGGGCACGTGGTGGTCACCGCGGAGGGGAAGACGGACGGCGGCAAGACCGCGGTGGACCTGGAGACCCGGGAGTGGGACTACCAAGTGAGGGAGTTCATGCACCAGGTGGCCTAGCGGCCGATCCAGAACGCCCCCGGCTGAGTGGCCTCGCTCCGAGGCTTGCCCGGTCGCTCCCGCCGGGCTAAGGTGCGCCCTATCACCGAGCGAGGGGCGGCCATGGGCGGGGAGCACCGGGTATTCTGGGGTGACCTTCACAATCACAACGAGATCGGCTACGGGCGGGGATCGCTGGCGCGGGCAACAGAGATCGCCCAGAGTCACTTGGACGTCTTCGCCTTCACCCCGCACGGGCAGTGGTTCGACGAGGCCAATACCGGCCCGGAAGTACACGCCAAGCATCAGGATGGGTTCCGCCTGGTGCGCGAGAACTGGGGTCACCTCCGTGAGCGCCTCGCCGCCGCCTACGCGCCGGGGCGCTTCGTCACTCTATTGGGACATGAATGGCACTCCTCCAACCTGGGGGACTACCACATTCTCTACCCGGACATGGCGCGGGAGATCGCCTACTTCGACGATATCTGCGAACTCCAGGCCTACGTGAAAGGGCAGGGGGCCATCATGATCCCCCATCACGT
>JBBQIE010000431.1:0-3202 GCA_038324625.1 Anaerolineae bacterium
TCCCGAATCGGCTTCGCCCTCAACCGGGTGCCCGAGGGGGACATCAACCGGCTGCCCTCACAGATCCGGGAGGCCATCGAGAGAGAGAACCTGGAGCTAGTGGCGGTGCTGCCGGCGGACCCCCTGGTGGGGGAGTTCGACGCCGTTGGCCGGCCCCTGGCCCAACTGCCGGACGAGTCCCCCCTGCGCCGGGCCGTCGAGGCCCTGGTCCGTCGGGAGTTCGAGCCGGCGCCGGCGTAGGAGCACGAGAAGCTGATCTCCGCCTGGGCACCGATCCTTCACGTAGGGGCGCTGCGAAGGGCTTCAGCCCGGAGCCGCGCCCTCCCCCCGGCACACGAAGGGCGCGGCTCCAGCGCAGAAAACGCGCTTCCGCAGCGCCCCTACCGAAACTGGCCGCGGGGATGGGGGCTTGGGAGCCTCTCCCACGTTGTCTGGCATACCCTCATCCCCTCACCCGTGCAACCGGCGGCGGTATTGCCTATACTATGAGGCTGTGGATTGTCCCCCCCGCCCCGATTCGGCAGCGGGCCAATAGCGTTGGAGGAACCGACCGTTGGGAACCCTGAAGTTCGTCTTCGCCTATACCCGAAACTACGTGAAGGCCATGACCCTCACCGTCGTGGCCATGATCGCCCTGGTGGGCCTGGAACTGACCGGCCCCCTCATCATCCGCCGGCTGCTCTCCGCCGTGCAGGACCCCAACCTGGGCCCGCAGGCCCTGAGCCTGGCCGGCAAGTTGGCCCTGTTGTACCTGGGCATCCAGGCCGCCCGCGGCGCCCTCCAGTTCGTCAGCAGCTATATGGGGCACGTGGCCGGGTGGGGAGTGGTCGCCGATAGCCGGCGCACCATCTACGAACACGTGCAGCGCCTGTCCCTTCGCTTCTACGAGGACCAGCAGACCGGGGACCTCATGTCGCGGGTGATCAACGACACCAACCTCTTCGAGAGCATCATCGCCCACGCCATCCCCAACACCCTGGTCAACGCCCTCACCCTCTTCGGGGTCAGCGCCATACTGGTCACCATCAATTGGCGCCTCATGCTCCTCACCCTCATCCCCATGCCCTTCGTCGTACTGGCCATGCGCGCCTTCGCCAAGTACGTCCGTCCGGCCTTCCGGGACCGGCAGAAGGAGCTGGCCGACCTCAACGCCTCCATCAACGACAACCTCTCCGGCATCCGGGAGATCAAGGCCTTCAGCCGAGAGGAGACCGAGGCCCGCCGCATCAGCGACCACATTGATCACTACCGGGACTCGCTCCTGCGCGCCCTCCGCCTGATGGCCACCTTCGGGCCCTTCATCGAGTTCGCCTCGTCCCTGGGCTACGTGGTGGTCATCTACTTCGGCGGTAGGCTGGCCCTGCAGCAGACCCTGCCCATAGAGGACCTGGTGACCTTCTTCCTCTACCTCAGCATGTTCTACCAGCCGGTGCGGCAACTGGCCGGCAGCTGGGAGCAGGTGCAGGAGGCCCTGGCCGGGGCGGACCGGGTGGCCCGCCTACTAGAGGAAGAGCCGGAAGTGGCTGAGAGGCCGGGGGCCATGGCCCTGCCGGGGCGGGCCCTGGGCCACCTGGAGATCGAGAACGTGGGCTTCCGCTACAGCAAGGGCGATCAGGTGTTGGAGAACGTCGACTTGGACATCCCGGCGGGTTCGGTGGTGGCCCTGGTGGGTCCCACCGGGGTGGGCAAGACCACCCTGGCTAGCCTCATCCCCCGCTTCTACGACGTCACCGCGGGCTCCATCCGCCTGGACGGCCACGACCTGCGGGACTTGACCCTGGCCAGCCTCCGCCGCCAGATCAGCATCGTCCTCCAGGACGTGTTCCTCTTCCATGGGACGGTGCGGGAGAACATCCTCTTCGGGCGACCGGACGCCCACGAGGAGGAGATCATCGAGGCGGCCAAGATCGCCAACGCCCACGAGTTCATCATGGGCCTGAGCGACGGCTATGAGACCGTCATCGGGGAGCGGGGCGTCAAGCTCTCGGGGGGGCAGAAGCAGCGCCTCTCCATCGCCCGCGCCGTTCTCAAGGACACCCCCATCCTCATCCTGGACGAGGCCACCTCCTCGGTGGACACGGAGACCGAGCTCCTCATCCAGCAAGCCCTGGAGCGCCTGACCGAGGGGCGGACCACCATCATCATCGCCCATCGGCTCTCCACCATCCGCAATGCCGACCTGATCGTGGTCCTGGCCGGGCACGGTATCGCCGAGCTAGGCACCCACACCGAACTGATGGCCAATGACGGGCTCTATCGGCACCTGTGCGAGATCCAGACCCGAGTGCAGAACGGGGAGGCCGACGTGCCCCTGGGGTCTGGTCGCCGCTCCGCCTGAGCCGGTCACGCCGGGCAGGCACGATTCGAGGAAGAACCGTAGAATGAGGAAGAGGCGGGGGCTCCTGAGCAGAGCATCCCGCCTCTTCCCGTGGAAGGGATATACTTGCGGCCGAGCAAGCCATGCTTGCCCCGCCTAGTACAGGAATCCCACCACGCCTATGCAAACGCGACCAATCCCGGTGAGATAGCCACGGAGGCGCGGAGGCACAGGCCTTTCTCCTAAGCTCCCCTCTGTGTCTCCGTGGCGAGCCCCACCGGTGATGGCAAGAGCGGATTGCGGCTGCTACAATCCCGCCAAACCCTCCGAGGAGGCAACGAAATGCCCATGGTGAGAGTGACGTGGTGGTCCGGCCGGACCTGCGAGCAGAAGAACCAGGTGGCCCGCGAGATCACCGAAGCCCTGGAGCGCGTCGGCATCCCGGCCCAAGCCACCCAGATCGTCTTCGAGGATGTGGAGAAGGAGAACTGGTGCGTCGCCGGCGTCCCGGCCACCGAGAGGCGTCCGGGGGCGTAGGAGAGAGCCCCCGCCATTGGTCACAAGTTAAGGGGTGGTAGGCTTTTGTCAAGAGCGGGTTGTTTTCGTTTGCGAAGGCGTTTGACGATGCCCAGGTCGGTTTGGCTGGCCAGATAGGCTACCGGGTCGAGGGCCTGTCCTTTGGAGTAGGCGACGGCGAAGTGATACAAGCCACGATAGACCATCTCGATAGAGATGCGATCCAGGGGCAGGCTGAGTTCCTCGGCCACGGCGTCGGACAAGTCTATGAGCACGGCATAGAGCAGCCAAGTGGCCCAGACCTGGAGTTCGATAGCATTGAAGGCACCCTTCCACAGATAGGCCAGGCCCAGGAGCCGCTTGACCAAC
>JBBQIE010000432.1:0-3195 GCA_038324625.1 Anaerolineae bacterium
AACCGACTCTCGTCTACGCCCGTGGCCAGGAAGGCCCGCTTCGCCCCCAGCATCAGGGCCACGGGGAGAATGGCATTCAAGTGCTCTTGCTCGTAGTTCTTGATCACCGCCAGGATGGCGTTGCGCTCATAGAGCAGGCGAGTGCGTTCCTGGCCCACCTTGCTGAAAGACCCGTGGTGCCGGTGAAGCACCCGAGAGCCGGGCACCAGCCACACGTCATAGCCCAGGACCCATAGTCGCCATCCCAGGTCTACATCCTCGTAGTAGGCCCAGAAGTCCTCGTCGAAGCCGCCGACCTCCAGGAAGATTTCTCGATCCACGAAGGTGGCCCCACCGCAGGGGAACAACCCTAGCTGGTCCTCCTTGGGCAGCCATGAGGCAGGCGCTCCATGGTAGGGTTGATATCCGGCCCCCAAGAAGCTCATGGCCCCGCCCCCGAAGTCAATCCTCTTGCCGTTCCAGGAGAGGATGGCGGAGCCGAAGCATACCGCATCGGGGTGCCTCTCCGCCGCCGCCAGCAACTCCGGCAGCCAGCCCTCCTGCACCCGCATATCGGTGTTGACGAAGGCCACCCACTTCCCGGTGGCGGCCCGAGCCCCATGATTGCAGCCGCCACCGTATCCCAGGTTGTCCCCGGGATCGAGGATGGTCACCCAGGGGAACCGCTCCCGCACCAGGGCCTCCGCCCCATCGTCAGGGCCGTTCTGGACCAGGAGGAACTCCAGCTGGTCCAGGGGGTAAGCCTGCCGCTCGATGGACTCGAGGAGGTGGGGCAGGTGCTCGATGCCCCGGAAATAGGGCATGACGATGCTGACGACGGGCGCATCGGGCATTACCCGTCACCTCCCATCTCGCGCCCAGGGGCGACCTCGCTCAGGGCCCAATCCCCGGCCAGGGAGAAGATGCCGAAGCAGCGAGAGGACTCGTCAGGGAAGATGTCGAAGCCCAAGCAGAACTCCCAGTGATCGTAGGCGTGCATTAGTCGGGAATCGTAGACGCTGATGGAGAGGAAGTAGCGCCCCGGAAGCAGGCGAGAATCGTTGACCTGATAGCGCACCTCGCCGGAGGACGGCAGGGAAGCCAGGTCCACGCCATCGAAGCGGGTGTTGGGCCCACTGAGTAGGTGGCCGGTCTCATCACGGAGGGCCAGCCCGATCACCGGCTCCGAGACTGCGGAGTGAGAGGTGTAGTCGGCAGCCACCACGAACGGCCTGCCCACCGGAACTCCGCTGACCTTGCCCCCCGCCTCATCCTCCAGCCAGACCTCCCCGATCTTGATCTCCCCACTGCCCCAGCGCTCCTCGCGCTCCTGACAGGAGTGCCCGCGGTCACCCTCCGCCACTCGCTGGAGATACTGGGCGATCACCCGATCGGTGGGTCCGTCGTGGGTTACCTCGCCCTGTTCCAACAGCAGAGCCCGATCGCAGAGGCTGCGCACCGCCTCCAGGTCGTGAGACACGAAGAGGATGGCCGTGCCCCGCTCCCGGAGGCTGTAGATTCGATCGAGGCAACGCTGGCTGAAAGCCCGGTCCCCCACTGCCAGCACCTCGTCAATGAGGAGCACGTCCGGGTCCACGCTACCGGCCACGGCGAACCCCAGGCGCATGGCCATCCCGGAGGAGTAGTGCCGGACGGGCGAGTCAATGAAGTCCCCTACCCCGGCGAAGTCCACGATGCCCTCGTAGCGATCCAGCACCTCGCGGCGCGACAGGCCCATCAGAGCTCCCGACAGGAAGACGTTTTCCCGCCCGGTCAGGTCGGGGTGAAAACCGGCCGCCAACTCCAGCAGGGCAGAGACCCGCCCGGATACCTGGACTTGCCCGGAGGTCGGGTCCACCACCCGCGAAGCCAACTTGAGGGCAGTGCTCTTGCCGGCCCCGTTGGGCCCGATGAGCCCTACCGCCTCCCCGGGGGCGACGGACAAAGACAGGTCGCGGAGGGCCCAGAACTCCTCGGCCGGACTCCGGCGTCGAAACAGGCCGGTGAACACGTCCAGGAAGGAACGGGTCCGATCACGTCTCCAAACGTAGCGTTTGGAGACGTGATCGAAGAGGATTCCGGGCCCGGCCTGGCTCACGGCAGGGCGATGTAGACCGGTAGCTTGGTCAGGGCCAACACGATCTGGCCGTTGGCCTGTTGATCGAGGTCTCCCGGGCCGCCGTCGTTGATGGTCTGCGCGGAGGGCACCTGGTTGGAGGTCACGTTGATCCCGGTCAGTCCGGTCACCTGCACCGTCGAAGCCGAGACCGTCAGCGAGCCGCTGGGCGCGCTGGTGTTCCAGTTACTGCCCGGCGTGGGGTTAGCCCAGGCCACCAGCATTCGGGCCCCATCCACGGCCCGCCGGAAGAGGTAGGCTTCCTGGCTCCAAGCCGAGGGGGAATCACCGGACTCGGTGTAGTAGGTGCTCTCATAGCGGAACCCGTGCAACTGGAAGGCCATGGTCTTGTAGGCCCAGTAGGACTGCTTGGGCTGATTGAGGTCACGGCCCCAGAACAGCCCATGCTCCTCGGTGCTCGCCCCGTCGTCGAAGACGGCGAACCAGGCCATCCGCTGCACCCCGTTCGCCAGCCCGCGAGTGAACATCTGCACCAGGCGGGTGGCCTGCTGCGCCTCGCTGCTGCCGGCATCGGGAGCGGACCAGAAGCCCATCTCCGGGGAGATCACGGGCAGCGACCGCATCTGGGCCCGCTGGCTGTCGTTGTAGGCCGTCTGGTAGAGCAGCCGCAGCTTGTCGGCCCAGTTGCTCATGGTCACCGGGTAGTAATGTACCGCCAGCATGTCCAGCCCGGTTCGGCCCCCGCCGTTGATCACGTCGGCGATAAAGTTGCGGTAGTAGATGCCGGTACGAGCGGGATTGCTGGGCGTGGGGTAGTTGGTGTCGGTGAAGTAGTCAAAGGCCAGGCCCCCGTTCATCACCAGGACATCGGGAGCGGCCGCTTTAACGGCAGCATGAACCTGCTGAAGCATCAAAGCGAAGGCCCCGCCGTTTCGGCCCCAGCCGCCCTTGAACTCATTGCCGGGGGTGGGAGGATAGACGCCGTAGTCGGGCTCGGCGAAGAGGGTCCAGTATTTCACCACCGGACTGCCGGGGGCGTCCTGATTCCCATCCCCGTCATAGCGCTCGGCCGCCTGACCCAGGAAGGCGGCGAAGGCGGGCACGTTCATCCCCGGGCCCCCGCCGACGTAAGGGTAGCT
>JBBQIE010000433.1:0-3189 GCA_038324625.1 Anaerolineae bacterium
CTGTGGCTGGCCTGCCTCATCGGGGCGGAGCTGGCTTCCCCGGCCCGAGAGTGGCAGTTCAGCCTGGGAGGCGGGACGGGGTGGCTGGTGGCCGATGGTCTACCACGCTCCCTAGGCGAGATCGTGCCCTGGCTCCTGACCGTGGCTCTCGCCGCCGAGGGGTTGCACCTGGTGATCGGATTCTCGTGGCGACGGGTGGCCCGCCGACTCCGTACCGTATTGCTGAGCGCGGTGCATCGGTCGGTGAAGGTCGTCGGCGCGGGGCTGACGGCTCTTTGGATGCGGCGACATCCACCGGCCCGGGAGAAAGCGCCGGCGCCCGTCATTGAGGCCGTCCTGGAGGAGCCGGCTGAGGCAGCGCCGGCGGTAGCGGAGAGCGAGGCGGCGGAGGAGGCTCCGCCCCCGGAAGCGATCCCTCCACGCCTGCCGCCCATCGAGCTGTTCGATCCGCCGATCCTGGCGGACGGAAATCGCGCCGATGACACCCGCCGGGCGGCCCTGATCGAGGAGACCCTGAGCGGGTTCGGCATCCCCGCTCGGGTAGATTCCATCAGTCGGGGTCCGGCGGTGACTCAGTTCGGGGTACAGCCGGGGTACGTGCAGAAGACCTCCGGCGGTGCCGTCGTCCAGCGCAAGATACGGGTCAACAAGATCAAGTCTCTGGCGGATGACCTGTCCTTGGCCCTGGCCGCCGCTCCCATCCGGGTGGAGGCGCCCATACCGGGCCGGCCGCTGATCGGCATAGAAGTGCCCAACTCCGACATCTCCCTAGTGGGAATACGGGAGCTGCTGGAGTCACCGGAGTACCACCAGGTTAAACAGCCCCTTCCCATCGCCCTGGGAAAGGACATCTCCGGACGGGCCTGCGTGGTGCCCCTGTCCGGCATGCCCCACCTGCTGGTGGCGGGCGCCACCGGCTCCGGAAAATCGGTGTGTATCGCCGCCCTGTTGGCCAGCCTGCTCTACTCCTGCACCCCGAAGGAGTTGCGGCTGCTGTTGATTGACCCCAAGAAAGTGGAGTTGACGGCCTATCAGGGCATACCCCATCTCGTGGGCAAGGTGGTCACCGAGGTGGATGGCGCCATTGCCGCCCTGCGGTGGGCCGGCCAGCAGATGGACGAGCGTTACAAGGAGTTCGCCGAGAAAGGGGTGCGGGACCTGCGGGGTTACAATGCTCTGCCGGAGGTTGAGCCCCTGCCGCGGCTGGTGATCATCATTGACGAGCTGGCCGACCTCATCCTCACCTCTCCCGATGAAGTGGAGAAAGCTATCTGCCGCTTGGCCCAGATGGCTCGGGCCACCGGTATCCATCTGGTGGTGGCCACCCAACGGCCCTCGGTGGATGTGGTTACCGGGACGATCAAGGCCAACTTCCCGGCTCGCATCTCCTTCGCCGTGACGACGCAGACGGACTCGCGGGTGATTCTGGATACCCCCGGGGCGGAGGCGCTGATCGGCAAAGGGGACATGCTCTATATGCCTCCCGACTCCAGCAAGCTGCACCGGCTCCAGGGCACCTTCCCCTCGGAGGAGGAGACTCATCGGCTGGTGGCCTTCTGGAAGGATCAGGTGGCCGACAGCCGTCGGCTACCGGTGAGTCCCTGGTCTGGGTTCCTGGAGGAAGAGGAGCAGGAGGACGAGCTGTTCGAGGAGGCGGTGGCGGCGGCCCGAAAGGTCAGCGCCGTGAGCGCCTCCTACCTCCAGCGGAAGCTGCGGGTGGGCTATCCGCGGGCGGCCCGCCTGCTGGATCTGCTCCAGGAGGCGGGAGTGGTGGGAGAGGCCCGCGGCGGGGGTAAGTCCAGGCGGGTGTTGCCCCGGGAGGAGGAACTCATCGGGGAGGAAGAACTCCGAGAACTGGTGGAAGAAGAAGTGGAAGAAATGGAAGAAGAGGAGACCGAATGACGGCTGACGGTCCGGAGCCCATTCCGGACGCCCGGGGACGGGTGACGGGAGTGCTGCCCAGCGGGCTCTACTCCTTGGTCCTGGAGGATGGCCGGGAGATCAAGGCCCACATCGCGACGGAGATGCGCCTGCACAATGTTCGCCTCCTGGAGGGGGATAAGGTCAGCGTGGCCGTCTCGCCCTTCGACCCCGGGCGGGGCCGGATCGTGCGGCGGCACTCGGGGGTGCGGTGAAAAGCCTACCGGGGGTGTTCTGGAGCGCTTTGGCCATCGGGTTCTCGGGGGCCATGATCCCGGGTCCCATGCTGGCGGTGGTGCTGTCCGAGGGGCTGAATGGGCGCTTCTGGGGCAGCCTCGGCATCGTCCTCGGGCACGTGCTCTTGGAGGCCTTCCTGATCGTGGCCCTAGCCTTGGGGGCGGGGAACGTGCTCAAGCGGCCCACGGTGGCGGCGGGGGTGGGACTGTTGGGAGGGGCCCTGCTCAGTTACATGGGCGGGAGCGTGGTCCTGACGGTGTTGCGGGACCCGGCCTCGATGGCGGCCCAAGCCTCGCTGGTGCCCATGCAGGCGGGGCCGATCTTCACCGGGGTGCTGGTGAGCGCCTCCAACCCGGCCTGGATCATGTGGTGGGGGGCGGTGGGCGTGGGCTACGTGGCTCTGGCCATCCAGCGGGGCGCCGCCGGCCTGGCCACCTTCTACGTGGGCCATACGTTGTCGGACTGGATCTGGTACGGGGTGGTGGCGGGGCTGGTGGTGACCGGGCGCGACATCCTGCAAGGGCGGCCGTATCTCTGGCTCATCGGCGGCTGCGGGGCTCTCCTGTTCGGGTTCGGGCTCTACTTCGTCTACGTGGGAGCCCGGCAACTGCGGCAGGTCCTGGCCCCTTGGCAGACGCGGGAGAGCCAAGGATGATCCGGGTGGGCACCGCCGGCTTCCACTACAAGGACTGGGTGGGACCCTTCTACCCGAAAGAGGAGCCGCAATCGCGGTGGCTGGAGTACTATGCCCGCGAGTTCGATACCTGCGAGCTGAACTACACCTACTACCGGCTGCCCGACGCCCGGCAGTTGGCCGGCATGGCCGATCGGGTCCCCGATGCCTTCCGGTTCTCCCTGAAGGCCTTCAAGGGGATCACCCACGAACGGGAGAACGTGGAGGCGCACCTGGCCAGCACCCTCGAGGCGGTGACCCCCCTTCAGGAAGAGGGCAAGCTGGGGGCGCTGCTCTTGCAGTTTCCCTACTCATTCCGGCCCGATCGGGAGGCGGTGGAGCTGCTGGAGACCTGTCGG
>JBBQIE010000434.1:0-3180 GCA_038324625.1 Anaerolineae bacterium
ACGCATCGCCTATCTGGTGGAGACCCCCGGCGAGGATGACCGCCCCCAATACCACCTGTGGCTCTACGACCACCAGGCCGATACCCTGGAGCGAATCTCCCCCGGCCCTGTGCAATCCGCCGAGCCGGTCTGGTCCCCGGACGGCCAATCTCTCGCCTTCCGTTGCGCCGGGGCGGACGAGAGCGCGACCGCCGGCGAGCTGTGGGTAATGTCCCCGAGGACGGGGTCGGCCTCGATGGTGACGGAAGGGGCATCCCGGGGCGGAGCTACCGTGTGGGCACCCTCGTGCCAACTGCTGGCCTTCCCCACCGAGGGGGGCGTGGGTGTCCAATCCCTGGCATCCTCGGCGTCCCACTGGCCGGCGGCCGGCTTTCCCGACGGCGCCATCGCTGCCTTCTTTCTTCCCTGAGCCGGCATGAGGAGTATCGGTTGCGGCCCTATTCTCTCCTGACCTGGACGGCCCTAAGCCTATCCGTCACCCCCTTGGTGATGGCCACCATCTTCCTGCCGGCGGTGAATATGGCCGCCCCCGCGCCCAGCGCCACCAGCGGGCCCACCCCTCCCCCCGTATCCCCGGAGGCAACCCCCTTCTTCCGCCTGCCGTTGGTGCCGGGCGCGGAGGTATCGGGATTCTTCGATCACGATCCGGCGAGCGGCTCGGTGGTCTTCTCCGACGGCAGGAGCAGTGAAGCCGGGCAGATCTTCTACTTCTCCTGCCCTGCCGTGGGAGGCGCCGCCGTCGGCTGTCAGTCGGAGGGCACCACCGAGAGCCAATGCCCGGACGAGGACGAGCTCTGGTACGACAACCACAAGGGCACGGACTTCGAGTACAGCCCCGACTGGCGCACCGGTGCCGCCTGCGACCGCCAGCAGTTCGAGGGCTTGACCCGTGAGGTCTACGTGCCCGCCCCTGGGCGGGTATCCTACGTGGGATACGGGCGGTTCAACGGTAACTTCATCATCATCAACCACGACCTGAACGGCGACGGCGACTACGGCAACGACGGCCTCCGCTCCTTCTACCTGCACTTCGCCGACGGGGGTATCGCCGTCCGTGAGGGCCAGGTGCTACAGGAAGGTGACCTTCTGGGAACCGGGGGCATGACCGGCCTCTCCTGGACCCCACACCTTCATTTCGAGGTGCAGCGGTTCCTCGACGGAGCCTGGCGATCGGTAGACCCCTATGGCTGGTCGGGAGACGGCCCCGATCCCTGGCCCTACCCCAACTACCCTCTCTGGCGGACCGAGTGATGGCGGATCGCCGCCGGATCGGGAATATCATGGTCAACGCGACAGGAGCGCGAGCTTAGTGCAACGACTACTTCAGATGGGTATGACGCTTCTCGGCATCGCCCTGGTGGCAGCGGTGAGTTACCTGGCCGCCACCCGCTCCGGGGCCGTCCTCTCCGCCATCGCCGATCATCGCCCTCAGCCTGTGCCCTTGGCCACGGAGCTTCCCGCGGCACCGACGGCTTCTGAGCCTCCCAACACTGTTCCCCCACCCACGGAAAGCCCCATCCCTTTGCCGACGGCCACCGAGACCGCCACTGCCACTCCCGCTCCCACGGCCACTCCCACTCCCCTGCACCAACCGGCGGTAGCCGGCATCGAACTCAGCGGCATCACTCACTCGTGGCAGACCTGGAACAACTGCGGCCCCGCCACCCTGGCCATGTACCTCAGCTACTACGGCAGCACTCTGAACCAGGCCGATGTCGCCGCCGTCATTCGCCCCAACCAAGACGACAAGAACGCCGGCCCCGAGGAGCTGGCCCAGTACGCCCGCGCCCAGGGGTTTGGGGCCGTGCTCGGGGTACACGGCAATCACGATTTGCTCCGGCTCCTCCTCAGCAACGGCATCCCGGTCTTGATCGAGACCTGGCACGAGCCTGAGCCCGACAACGGCATGGGCCACTACCGCCTCCTCACCGGCTATGACGATCGGGAGCAGCATTGGGTGGTGTACGACTCCTACGACACCGTCAACCTGCGGGGGGCCGATCCCTATCTGGGGCTGGTGCTGTCCTACGAGGAGGTGGACCGGCTGTGGCCGGCCTTCAACCGCAACTATCTGGTAGTCTTCCCCCCGGAGCAGGAGATCCTGGTCAGGAGCATCCTGGGCCCGGCCGCCGGGGAGCCAGCCATGTGGGAGGAGGCCCTGGTCGCGGCGCGGGCGGAGGTGGAAGCCAATCCCGAGGACCCCTACGCCTGGTTCAACCTGGGCTCTGACCTCACCGCCCTAGAGCGCCACGAGGAGGCGGTGGAAGCCTACGCTCGGGCCGAGGCCATCGGCCTGCCCCGGCGGATGCTCTGGTACCAGTTCGGCCCCTTCGAGAGCTACCTGAGCGTAGGCCAACCGGAGAAGGTCATCGCCCTGGCCGACTTCGTCATCGCCCAGACCGATCAGATCGAGGAAGTGTGGTACTGGAAGGGGCTGGCCCTGCAGGCTCAAGGCGACCTGACCTCCGCCCGGCAGGCCCTGGAGCGAGCCGCGAACCTCAATCCCAACTTTGCCCCGGCCCAGGCGGCCCTCTCCAACTAGGAGGTCAGGAACACCATCACCCTGAACGAAGGGAAGGGTCTCGGCCCACGGGAGCTGAGACCCTTCCCTTCGTTGCTCATGACGTACTGGTAAACTCGTAGGGGCGAATCATGTATTCGCCCACGATGGCCGGGCGAATACAAGATTCGCCCCTACACATTACGGGCATGTGCCTCCAACATGCCTCCACGAGGCATGGGCTTCTCAGGGTGACGAGACATAGCCAGGACCTACGCGAAGGCGATCTTCCTACCGGGCCTGGATGTCCACCTCACCGGTGCCGGTGCGCACCGTCACGGTCACCCGCGGGTTGACCCCGACCCGGCCACGAAGCTCGGCGCTGGGGCCGTTGTCTCGCCCTGCCTCCCGATCCTCGAGGACGAACTCGTTGTTTATCTTCCCCACCCCGGTGGAGGCATCGAGGAGGAACTCACTGCCGCGAGGGAACTCCAGCCGCACCTTTCCCACGTCGGTGGAGAAGGACAGCTGCCCCGACTCCGGCAGATCGCCGGCGAAGCTCACCGCCCCCACATCGGCGTTGACCCGACAGAACCCCGTCAGGGTTATGCCGCGCAGATTCACCTCGCCCACATCGCTGGTCACGTCCACCGCCCCCTGGATGTCCCGCACGTTGACGG
>JBBQIE010000435.1:0-3179 GCA_038324625.1 Anaerolineae bacterium
AGATGGGCCTGAAGCTCCTGCGCGCCAACTCGGCCTACTTGCCTCAGTTCCGGGGGGAGTTGTAGCAGCAGCGTAGGTATCATCGCGACAGGCTGGGGTTCTCGCCGACTGTCCAGGCTTCCAGAAGAGGATGCACCATGCTTCAGGCAAGCACTGTCGTCGCCTCCGGGAAGGGGGGCACCGGCGACTCCCATCAAGCGCCGGCATCGGGTGCCTCGCTTCACGAATTGATGCAGCCGACCAGGAGGAGGCTTGCCTTACTGCTCCTCCTGGCCTCGTATATCTGGGCCATGAGCGTGTTTCTGCTGCGGCATCCTCGGACAGACTGGCTCAGCCTATTGCCCCCTATCTGCTTGCTGGCGGCCGCCGTCACGTCGCTCTCCCTGCCCGGAAGGTCTCAGATGGCCAGCGTGGTGCCGGTGGCGGGGATGACGCTGGCGCTGATGCTGGAGCTGGCTTCGGGCCGGACGGGGACGGCGGGCTGGCTGGCCGTGGCGGCCACCCTTTTCGCCGGGGTACTGCTGGGGCCGTGGGGAGCGGTTCCGGTGGTCATCGGCGCCTGGGCGGCCTCGCTCTGGCTCCATCCTGGGTCGGCGGCGTGGTCCGTCATCCGCGATGCCGGGCTGGCCTTGGCCCTGGTGTGGGCTTCGGGCGATGAGATCCTGCATGCCCTGATTCGCCTGGAGGAGAGCGAGGCCCGGGCCTGGCGCTACGCCGGAGAGGCCATGGAGCGCCGGGGCGAGCTCCAGCAGACCTCCAAGGCCCTCCGGGACATGTACGCCTTGCTGGAGCGGACTAACCGCGAGCTGGAGGTGGCCCGTCGGGAGGCGGAGGAGGCACGGGAGGTCAAGGCCCGCTTCACCGCCAACATCAGCCACGAGCTTCGGACTCCACTGAACCTGATCCTGGGGTTCAGCCGGATGATGTACCGGTCCCCCGAGGTGTACGGGGAAGTGCGGTGGACGCCGGAGCTCAGGGCCGACGTCCGGGAGATCCACCAGGCCAGCCGGCATCTGCTGGGGATGATTGACGACATCCTGGATCTCTCCCGCATCGAGGCCGTCCGGCTGCCCCTCACCTTGGAGCCCTCGCAAATGGAGACCATCGTGGAAGAGGCGGCCTCCACCGCTCGCGGGCTCCTTCGAGGCAGCCCGGTGTCCCTGGAAGTGACCGTCTCCGAGGACCTGCCGGAGCTCATGGTGGACCGCACCCGTATCCGTCAGGTGTTGCTCAATCTGCTGAGCAACGCCATCCGCTTCACGGACAGCGGGCGCATCACCGTGGAAGTGAGGAGCGGGGACGGCGAGGTGGAGGCGCTCGTCGCCGACACCGGCGTCGGCATCCCGGCTGAGGATCTCCTGGGCATATTCGACGAGTTCAGCCAGGCCGGGGGCCCGATCACCAGCGGCAGGGGTGGGGCGGGGCTGGGGCTGGCGGTATGCAAGGGGTTCGTGGAGATGCATGGAGGGCGGATCACAGCGGAGAGCCGGGTGGGGAAGGGCACCACCTTCCGTTTCACCATCCCGGTGCCCGGCGCCGGCAGGTCCCGCTCCCGTCTCGTCTACTACTCGCCGGCGGGTTGGCTGCCTCCCTTGCCGGAGAACCCCATGGTCCGGTGCGCGTTGGTTCTGGCACCGGACCAGGAAGCGGCGCGCCTGGTCGCCCGTGGGATAGAAGGTTTCCGCACCATTCCCGTGACCGGTCTGGACCAACTGCGGGAGGTGGTCGAGGCGGAGCACCCGACCGGGGTGGTCCTGGTGACCGACCCTCTCGCCGGGGGGACGGTCACCCCCGACCAGGTCTGGAGCGCCGCTGGCCGGGAGGACCTGGGGCTGGTCGAATGCCAGATGCCGGTGGAGAGCCTGGCCCGGAGGAACCTCCAGGTGGATGCCTATCTGTCCAAGCCGGTGGACATGGAGCGGCTGGCCGGTTTGCTTCGAGACCAGGAACAGCCGCACGGGACCATCCTGGTGGTGGACGACGACCCGGGCTTCCGGGCCCTGATGGAGCGGCTACTTGCGGGCGTCTTGCCGGACAGCCGGACCCACCTGGCGGCCTCCGGGGAGGAGGCGCTGGAGTGCCTGACTCGACGGCGCTTCGACGTCCTGATCCTCGACCTGGCCATGCCCTCCATGGCCGGGGCGGAGCTGCTGCGCCAGGCGAGGGAGCGAGAGCTTTTGGACGGCACTCGGGTGGTGGTGACTACCGGTGCCGCCTACGCGGACGAGATGGCTGCCGAGCTCCCGGTGATGCTCACTTACAGGAAGAAGCGGTCGCCTCGGGGCACGGACTGGTCGCGCTGCCTCACCGCTCTGCTGGCGGCGGCCCCGCCGGACTATTCCCTCCCAGCAGGCGGCTCAGGACGGAGAGAAGACCCGGGGCGTCAACCGGCTTCTTGACGTAGGCCTGGGCCCCCAGGGCGTAGGCCAGATCCGGTTCGTCCAGAACCGAGCACACCACGATGGGCACTTCGCGGAGGTCGGGGCGGGAGCGCAGCCTCTGCAGCAGCTCCCAGCCGTCCACGTCCCGCATCATCACATCCAAGACGATGGCGTCCGGCTGGAGCCGATCCAGCCACTGGATGGCCTCCACCGACGAGGCGGCGGTGCTGGAAGACAGGTGTCCGCTGGTCAAGTAGCGCTCGTAGAGTTGCAGCATCTGCCGGTTGTCATCAACCACCAGGATGTGTGGACCGCGCTCGGGGCGAAACCCCAGACGGAGGCCGCGGCAGGAGCCGGCGCCGTCCAGGAGGGTCTCCAGAGTACCGCCTTGAGCCGACATCAGCGAAACCGCGGTCTCCAAGGCACGGCCCCAGTCCGGGGCCTCGCCCGGCGCGATGGCCGGCGACACCGTCACCTCGACCACCGGTAGGCGTTGGTGCCGGCCGACGGCGATCCCCATCGAACGTGGGTGCCGGGAGAGTAAGGCGCTCAGAGCCGAGATGAGGGATTGCCTGGCTAGAGTCCGATCGCAGAGACAGGCCGAGGGGGAATCGTCGCCGCCGAAGGTCAGCTCGGCGCCGTGCCGGCGAGCCAGGGCTAGGAGCGGTGGCTTTGCAGCTTGGACGATCTCAGTCAGAGCGCAGACGGCCGGCTCCACGCCGAGCGTCGCCATCTCCGCCTGCAGGCCGGTGGCCGGCCGTGGCTGCGCCTCGGGAGAGGGGGCAGGCCGGACCCTAC
>JBBQIE010000436.1:0-3171 GCA_038324625.1 Anaerolineae bacterium
AGGAACCCGGCCGCCGCCGCCCCCAGCATGATGAGCACGTACTCGGGGACGGACAGGGCCAGGTTGGCCCGATCCAGATCGCGGGCGATGCCGGGG
This sequence comes from Anaerolineae bacterium, assembly GCA_038324625.1. Classification (GTDB taxonomy): domain Bacteria; phylum Chloroflexota; class Anaerolineae; order DRVO01; family DRVO01; genus JBBQIE01. The sequence goes on from JBBQIE010000436.1 coordinate 97, forward strand.
GCGATGGAGAGCCGCATCACCAGGCGGCTGAGGAACCCCGGCTTCCTGGGCCTCGACCTCGCTTCCTCTTCCTCGGCCTGGTCCATGGCCACGATCTCCTCCAGGCGCTCGGAGGTCTGGCTGTGGACCCCGATGAAGTGGCGCATAGCCAAGAACAGGCAGAACACCGCCAGTCCCACCACCGCCCCCATATAGAGGATCATGGTGCGCCCGAGGGAATCGCCCACGGACAACCGCTGCATCAGCCAGTCCAGCCAGGCTTCGACAATCAAGTCACACCTCGCAATCGCGCGGGCTCATAGCCGACATACACACCCATCTCACAGCGCCGGCACCGAGGCGGCCTGCAACAACACCAGTATCGTCCCCATGGCCAGCCATGGGGCGTAGGGGATGGTGCTCTTCCTCCCCCGGCCCATGAGGATGGCCGCCAAGGCCGCCATCCCCCCGAAGATGATACCCATCAGCAGGGCCCCGAGCACGGCGGGATACCCGGTCAGCAGGCCGATCGCCCCGGCCAGCTTCACGTCCCCGGCTCCCATGGCCCCACGGCCCACCAAGGCGATGATCAGGAAGCCGACGAACCCCACCACCCCACCCAACAGGGAGGCAGGCAGGGGCGCGGTGCCGGACATCCGCGCCAGGCTCCCGAGGAGCGCCAGTCCCCCGGCGGCCAAGAGGACCTTGTTCAGCACCAGGCGATGCTCGAAGTCAATGACCGCCACCAGGAGGAGGATGGCCGCCCAAGCCCCCAGCCACAACGTCGTCAGGCTGAGCCCAAAGCGGTAGCCCAGCATGGGGATCACCACCACGCAGCCCACCGTCACCAGCAAGTGACGCTCGGGGCGGAAGCCGCCGTTCTCCGAGAGCCACAGGGCCGGCGTTCGCCGCGGACGGGGTCCGGGAGGCAGAACGTCGGCGGCCCAGTTCACCAGTGCCGCCACCCCGGCGCCCACCAGGGCCAAGGGAATCACCCACCAATAGGCCATCACCGACCGCCCCTTAGACCGCCGAACATCCCCGCCTTGGCCTTGCCGGCGGATGCCGGCGCCACTTCCTTGACGAACACCTCCGCCATCTGCCGAATGACCCGCGCCAAGGGCTTGCGGGCATGGCTCTCCACCAGGGGCACCCCTCGATTGAGGGAATAGGTGACCAGGGGGCTGTCGTCGGCCAGAAGGGCGAAGGGCACCACCCCCAGGTTACGCTGGATCTCCTTGTCCGGAACCCCACCCACCAGGTCGGCCCGGTTCACCACCAGCCTGATCTTCTCGGGGCTGTATCCCTGCTCGCGGGCCATCTGGAGGAAGATCCGCGCCGCCCGCAGGGAGGTCATCTCCGGGGTGGTCACCAGTAGGATGGTATCGCTCGCCTCCAGCACCGGCTCCAGCCGGTCGTCCAGCCAACTGCCGGTATCCACCACCACCCAGGGATACTGGCGGCGCAACACCCGCAGGATGCTGACCAGGTGGCCGGGATGCATCCGCTCCGCGTCGGTGGCGCTGTCGGCCGCCGCCAGCACCCGCAGCCCGGAAGCATGCCGCACCAGGGCGGCGTCCATCACCTCCGGCTCCAGGGTCTCCAGCTGGCCCATCAGATCGGCGATGGTATGCTGCGGGCGGAGATTGAGGGCGATCTCCACGTCCCCATAGGCCATCTGCCCGTCCACCAGGGCCACGGGGCCATCAGTGACGCCCCGTAGAGCCACCGCCAGGTTGGTGGCGATCAGGGTGCGGCCCACGCCGCCCTTGAGGCTGAAGACGGTGATCAGCCGCCCGGGCGGGCCCGCCTTTCCCGGCCCCACCGCCAGCTCGACGGAGAGGTCATCCAGGGTCTGGGTCAGGCTGGGAGGGGTAAAGTCCAGGGGCAGAAAGGCTCGGGCCCCGGCCAGCAAGGCCCGCCGAATGTACTCCGACTCGGAGGGATCGGCGAAGACCACCACCGGCACCTCCGGCAGGCGGCGCTTCATCTCCCGCACCGGGGCCAATGGGTCCTCGGGGTTGAGGCGGTAGTCCACCAGGGCCAGGTGCAGTATCCCCTGCACCCCCAGGCCATAGACACTCTCCAGGTCCGCCGTGGGCTGCAAGAGGTGATAGCCGGCGGTCGGCGCCAGGGCCTCGGCCACCCGCTGATGCAGCTGCTCGTCGCGGGTGAGGGCTATTACCTACCTGATCCGTCGTGGCTCCACTATGCTTCCGCCTCAGTTGTTCAGTCGTCTCTACCGGGGAACCTCTCCCCCGGCCCCATGCAGGGGAACCTCTCCCCCTTCCTCGTGCAGGGCAACCTCTCCCCCAGCCCCTCCCCTGAAAAGGGAGGGGTGTCTCCGGGCTCCCCCTTCCTTCGCAGGGAAGGGGGCGGGGGGGGTTAGGTTCCCCCCTCACGGCAACGGCAAGGTCTCGTCCGACGGTAGGCCGTACTTGTCCTTGATGTAGTCGTAGTTGACCGCCTCGACCTCGAACAGGGCATCGTTGTTCCGGTGTCGCAGCACGATGTCCATCATCCCTTGCCCATCCCGGAAGTACTTCAGGATCAGGGCATCCTGGGGAGTCAGGGCCAACAGGATCGCCTGAGGCTTGGGTGCCGCCGGTTGAGTGACGCGCTGCCCCGCCTCCTCGGTGACGGTCTGCGGCGCCTCCACCACGATAGCGGTGATGCGCTGACCCTGGAGAGCATCGGTGGTGAAAAGGGGATCGCCCAAAGCCACCGGGCCCTCTCCGTCGGGCTGAGCCCCCGGGGTCGCCTTCACTTCCTGCTCCGGCTTGAAGGAGAAGAGGATGTCAACCACGTCGCCCGGCTTGAGGATGTCAATGTTGCTCATCAGATCATCCGGGGGCAGGGCGAAGATGACCTTGTCCTCCTCCATGGTGAAGGCCACGTTCTCACTGGTCACGTCTGGATCGGCCAGGCGCATGGTACTGATGGGCTCGCCGGGGTAGATCTCCGCCATCGAGATCTTGCCGATGACGTCGTCAATAGAGGTGGCGGCCCCTTCGGGGATGATGTCCACCGGCCACTCCTGCAAGCTGATCTCGGCCTCGGCGATGGCCTTAGTCATGGATATGTGCGTCAGGGCCA
>JBBQIE010000437.1:0-3162 GCA_038324625.1 Anaerolineae bacterium
AGTTGCTGAAGGGCCTGTCTGCCCCCGGCTGAGGACAAGAACGGAAGACCCCGAAATGAACGCCGGCCTTTCGCGTTTCGTCCCCTTTCGCCATCCTCGTGGTCCACACCCTGGGATGACCGGGGGGTTATAGTTGTAGTAACATCGGGTAAACCACGAGGAGCGGGCCATGAGCGACAAGCCTTCTCTGCAAGACAAGGTAGCCCTGGTGACCGGGGCCTCCAGCGGCATCGGCCGGGCCACCGCCCTGGCCCTGGCTCGCGAGGGCGCCGACCTGGTTCTGGTGGCGCGCACCCGCGATGCCCTCAATCAGTGTGCCCAAGAGGCGCGGGACCTGGGCTGCTCCGCCTTGGTGGCGCCGGCCGACGTGTCCGACCGGGAGGAGGTGGAGCAGGCGGTGCAGGCGGCCCTGACCCGCTACGGCCGGGTGGACGTCTTGGTGGCCTGCGCCGGGGCCTACTTCCGCCGCCCGGTACGGGAGCTGACCATCGAGGACCTGGAGACCTCGATGGCGGTGAACTTCTACGGGGTGGCGCACTCGGCCCTGGCGGTGCTGCCGCACATGCTGGCCCAGGGGAGCGGGCATCTCATCTTCGTCAGCTCCATGGACGGCAAGAAGGGCATGCCCCTCGACGCCCCCTACGTGGCTGCCAAGTTCGCCGTGGCCGGCTTGGGGGAGGTCATGCGCCAGGAACTCCGGGACGCCGGCGTCGCCGTGACCACCGTCTTCCCCGGGCGGGTGGACACCCCCATGATTCGGGACCTGCGGGTACCCTTCCTCTCCGCCAAGATCCCCCCGGAAGCGGTGGCCAGGGCCATCGTCCGGGCCATCCACCGGCGCCCCCCGGAGGTGATCATCCCCTTCCAGGCCCGGCTGCTGCTCTACGTCAACACTTTCTCCCCCCGCTTGGGCGACTGGATGACGCGCGTGTTTCACTTCGAGGGTTGGGAGGTCCAGCCCTCCGGGCAGTGATGGTCGCGGCTCCGCGAATAGAGGAAGCCGACCGCGACCGGTTAGCCGTATAGAGATAGGCCGAGGCGAGCATGTTAGAACAAGAACGCGAGAGCGAACCCAGGCTGAGTCACAATTCCGGCGAGGACGAGACGCATTCCTGGCTGCACCCGGTACACCTATCCTTCGTGCCCGGCCCCCTCACGCCCTTGCTGGAGGAGACCATCACCGGGCTCCGGCAGCATCTGACCCGACAGGGCAATACCGTTCAGGAGAGGCCGGACAATGACACCGATGCCATCATCACCACTGCCCGCTTCGGGGAGCCCTTGCCCTGGCGTCAGGCCCTGATGTTCTTCGCCCGCCGGCGCTTCCAGCTGGATCACGGGCCCACCGTCTTCACCCTGATGCACGCCCGCCCGGTGGAGGTTAAGGAGGCTCTGAGCCGTATCGAGGACTACCTGAAGCTGGAGGGGCCCGACGCCGAGCGCTGCCGGTTCCCCGGCCTGGCCGCCCGAGGCCACGAGGTGATGTTCGAGCAGGGCAAACGGGGGGGACCGGTCCTGGCCCTGGAGCGTCTGGCCCAGGCTCAGGCCAAGTGCCTGCGAGTTATCCTGCTGGTGGGGGAAGAGCGACCGGAGCGGGCCTATCACTTCGATCTGGCCGGGGCCTTTCCCACCACTCGCGCCGACGACTTGGACGAGTTTTACGAAGACCTGGTCCTGCGCCTGATGACCGCCCTCAGCACCGGGGAGGTGACCAAGCACCAAGTGGTGGGGGAGCCGGTCCCGGCGGCGGTCTGGAGCGGCCTGAAGACCCCCGCCGCCATGGCCGTGGCCGCCCGGGAACTGAACCGGCGGCGCTTCTTCACTCGCATGCTGGTCATATCGGACTTGGTCAACCTGCCCACCCTCAACGATGCCATTGCCAGCCAATACAGTGAGGGCTGCTTCGCCACTTGGGACCCCGACCTGGGGGCTCTCATAGCCACCATCACCGGCTCCGCCCGCCCGGTGGACAAGGGCAACATCGGCGAGGACGACCTAGCGGTGATCGTGGGGGTGCGCCCAGGGGGCGTGGGAGCCCAGGTGCGGCACGTGGAGGGCAAGAGCAACCTCTCCCCCTCCTCGGAGTCGGTGGAGATGATCGAGATGGACGGGGCCATGCCCGGCTTCACTCTGGGAGAGGAATGGCCCTCGCCGGCGGAGGTGCCGGCCCTGCGATCCAAGCTCCACGGGCACCGGGGCGTGGCCGCCTACGACCCCCAGCGAGTGGAGTATGCCCCCATGGCCCCCGCTTTCCACCGCTACCCGGTGGGCTGCGGCACCGGGGCTCAGGCCCAGGGGATAACCGCCGCCTTCGCCCGCGCCCGGAGCCCCCGAGACCCCTCCGATCCGCGGCAGGTGGTGTTCACGGTCATGCCCGGGCACGGGGTTATGCTGGCGGAGCGGTGGGTCCCAGGGAAGGCCCCCTTCCAGGTGCTGTGGGAATACATGGACGCCGGGTACGTGCAGATCGAGAGCCCGGTGCCCCAGGGGCCGATGCGATACGTCCCTGATGGCCGGGGCATGATGGTGCTGTCGGTCGAATAGGTCCGGGGAGGGATTGGCCACGGAGGCACAGAGGCACGGAGAAGGGCGGGGAGAGACACGGGGAACGCCGGCTTGACCCCTCCCGCACTGTCCCAGTCCCAAAGGAAAGGGACACGGTCGTGGGAGAACCTCGCTGCAGTGGCGGATGCCTGGCTGGAGGCATCCGGGTGGAAGGGATGACGACCGTGCCCCTCGTAGTCATCTCGGCAGGACCGGGTCCGCGCTTGAGCCTCCCCAGCGTAAATCGGACGTGAATCTCGCTCGCCCTCACCGGCAGCCCCCGGCTCCCATCGTCGCCTGACAGGTGGCAGAAGCGTCCACCCCACCGACCCCCCCACACGGTAGCGTGAGCGAAGCAGTCAAGTGTCCTGGGCGGACTCTGGGGTGAGACCGGGCGGTGTCAAGGGGGCCGCTCGGGTCCCCCGGGCGCTCCCAGGAGCGCGCCCACGCGCGCGGGATCTTAGGTCATCAATGGTTCCTAGAGGCTTCAGTCCTCAAGCGGCCGCGGGCTGAGCACGAAGCCGTAACCCATGGCCGCGAGCACACGCCTTAGGTAGGACAGGCTGGGATCGCGCTTGCCGTTCTCCAGACGGGCTATGGCCGACTGGGTGGTACCCA